>CAZSTU010000023.1:0-17109 GCA_964609745.1 uncultured Halanaerobiaceae bacterium | reverse complement strand
CCTGGTTTTTTTGATTTTAAAACTTTTGTGGGGTTGACACTGCCCTGGTTTTTCTTTTCTATTTCTAATCCCCAGGTAAGTCAGCGTCTTTTTATTCCACGTTCACTAAAAGCCATGAAAACAATGATCAAAGGGTTTCTAATTTTTGGTTTTATATATACACTTGTTTCAATTCTCTGGGGTTTTGGAGCAAAACTGCTTTTACCCGGACTCAATCAGGCAGATATGGCCACTCCCGGTCTGCTGGGTTCTGAATATGTTCCGGGCATACTTGGTCTGGTGGCCATGATTGGGATAACAGCGGCGGCTATTTCAACCATAGATTCCATTATGCTTACTCTTTCTTCTCTGGTAGTAAGAGATCTTTATGGTAATCTGGAAGATGATACTGTTGCCGGACAAATTAAGGTTGGTAAAATTGTGATATTATTAGTTGCTTTAGCAGGATTGATATTTGCCAGCAGACAACTGGATTTAATTGCCACACTTTCGGTGGCTTCTTCTGTGGGCCTACTGGTGATTGTTCCCAGTATTTTCGGAGCTTTTTTCTGGAAAGAATCAACTGCTGCCGGGTCTCTTGGCAGCATAATAATTGGGGCAATAACGGCAGTATTTTTGCAGTTTAGTGGTATAAAACCTCTGGGACACTGGCCCGGTGTTTGGACTTTGTTGATTACAACAACTGTGTTTATAGGAGTTAGTCTTGTCACAAAGGCTCCCAAATATAAGGCTGAAAGATTTATGAATTATCTGGCAGACGAGACGGATAAAAAAAATATCCTGTAAAATTAATTTTTATGCAGGAATTCTTTTATTCACGTAGAAATAAAATATTAGCCAATAAAAATTAAATATATTTACAGCAAAGGTGCCTCCGGTTACGACCGGGGGAGAATAGGGAATCAGGTGTAAATCCTGAACGGGTCCGCCACTGTAACCAGTTTTTTGATAGTTCTATTTTGCCCACTCGATCAATTTTTCGGGGAAGGGAGAACTATTTCTAGCCGGAAGTCAGGAGACCTGCCTTTGTCGTGAATGACCTGCATGCTTCGGTAACAGGGATGTCAGGTGTGATTTGTGTATCCTTTATGGAAAATCCCCCTGAACTGCTGTGGTTGCAGTAGGTCAGGGGATTTTTTATTTAAATTAAGATATTTTTATTTTAAAAGGGAGGTATTTATACAATAATGAAAAGAAAATTAATTTCTATTCACAGTATTTTAGTAATCGTTCTAGCGGTAATGATGGTAGTAGGGATTGGTAATTTATCTACTGAGGCTTCATTTCCTGTTGAGGTTGAAGATGATCTGGGGCAGAACATTACTCTGGAGGAAAAACCGGAAAAAATAATTACCATGGCTCCCAGTATGACAGAAATGGTTTTTGCCATAGGCCTGGGAGATAAGGTAGTTGGTGTTACAGACTATGCCGATTATCCTGAAGAAGCTCTGGAAAAGGATAAAATAGGTGATGTTACGGAACCGAGTATAGAGACAATTGTTGCCATGGAACCTGATCTGGTCCTGGCAGCTGGAGTCAATAAAAAAGAAACAATTGAAAAATTACAGGATCTGGATATTACTGTAGCCGGATTTGATCCCAGCAATTTAAAAGAAACAATAGAGGTTATAAATAAGGTTGGTGAATTAACAGGCGAGAGAGTGCAGGCTTCAGAAACAGCAGCTGAAATGTCAAGAGAGATGAATGAAATAGAAAATCTTGTTGAAGAAAAACTGGAGGAAAAAGAAAGGCCTACAGTGTTTTATGAGATCTGGAATGATCCCCTGACAACAGCGAGTGAGGGAACCTTTATTCATGATTTGATTGTTATTGCAGGTGGTGAGAATATAGGAGCAGAGGCCGAGGGCAGCTACCCCCAGTACAGCCTGGAAAAATTACTGGAGAAGGATCCTGAAGTATTTATTTCAAGTGAACACAGTGCATCAGAAGAAGTTAGTGCAGAAAGTATAAAGGATAGAAATAATTTTTCTGCCTTGCAGGCGGTGCAAAATGATAGGGTTTATGTTGTAGATCAGGATATTGTTAGCAGACCTTCTCCAAGGCTTGTTGATGGTTTAAAGGCTTTCACTGCTGCTATTTTTCCCGAACTGAAAGAAGAACTGGAGGATATTTAGAGATGATTTATCTACTGCTGGGAGGAGCCCGTAGTGGCAAAAGCAGTCTGGCAGAGGAGATGGCTTTGAATTTAGAGGGGGATGAAGTTTATTATCTGGCTACTGCCAGGTCCGGTGACGATGAAATGAAAAAAAGAATAGAAAATCATAAAAAAAACCGGCCTGCCTCCTGGCAGACTATAGAAGAACCACTTTCCCCCGGAGAGGCCATTTCCTCTCTGCCCTTTTCCTCAATTATATTACTGGACTGTATCACCATGCTTGTTTCCAATCTTTTACTTGAGGAGAGTGAAGTTGATAGAGAATTATTAGTTAAAAAAGAGATAGAAAAAATCATAAAAGAAGGGGAAAATAGAAATCTAATAATTGTTACAAATGAAGTTGGAATGGGCATAGTACCTGATAAAAAACTGGCCAGAAAATACCGGGATCTTCTCGGCTGGACCAATCAGTATTTGGCCCAAAAGGCAGACAGAGTATATTTAGTTGTAGCAGGTATTCCTGTGGGATTAAAAGAACTTGAGACTAAATTGACTTAATATATTCAGGAAGTGATAATTAATGTCAAATAAAGATAATAAAATAAAGGGAATGGTCATGATACAGGGAACCTCTTCACATGCAGGGAAAAGCACCATAGCTGCTGCTCTCTGTCGTTTACTGGGAAGAGAAACTGAGACATCACCATTTAAAGGCTGGAATATGTCTCAACATTTTTGGAAACTTAATAATGGAAGGGTGGCCGGGGTTGGTCAGGCTCTGCAGGCAATAGCGGCTGGAATAATTCCAAAAGAGACAATGAATCCTCTATTGTTGAAACCACTTCCCGGTGGTAATAGTGAACTGCTTGTAAATGGTGAAATTCATCAGGGGAAGATACCGGATAATAAAGAGGAATATACCCGCTGGGGTATGGAAATTATAAAGAGTTCTCTGCTGGAAATGCAAAAAAAGTATAATGTTATAATTATGGAGGGGGCGGGCAGTCCTGCTGAAATCAATATGAAGGACAGGGACCTGGCAAATATGAAGGTGGCTTCACTTTTTAGAACCCCGGTAATTCTGGTGGCTGATATTGAACGTGGTGGAGCCTTTGCCTCACTTGTAGGTACAATGGAACTTCTACCTTCAAAAGAGAGAGAATTGATTGCAGGCTTTATTATCAATAAATTTCGCGGGCAAAAAGAAACTCTAAAACCCGGGCTTAATTTTTTAGAATCCCGTACAGGCAAACCTGTACTGGGGGTTATGCCCTATGTAGAGGATATTAATTTACCGGAAGAGGATATTCTTTTTGGTGAGAATGAAAAGACCAATGATTTTCAGGATTATAATACGGGAAGAAATGAAGAAATATTAAGTGACCTTGACAGGTTAGCAGAAAAATTTAAAACAAATGTAAATCTACAAAAGATAAAAGAAATAATTAAAGACGGTTACTGGAAGGATTAATATGAAAGTTTTATTTAATCAGTTTATATTTATTTTTATTTTGGGTATATTTCTCGATCTATTAATTGGTGATCCGGAATTTTTATTACACCCTGTAGAAATTATAGGAAGTTTAATAAGCTTTCTGGAGGAAAATCTACATTTTTCTAAAAATAAGTGGGTGGAGTTATTTTCCGGAACGGTAATAGTAATAACCGTGCTTTTATTTACATTTTTTTCTGTAAGATTTATTCTATTTCTTTTTACAAAATCCAGGAGATGGATTGATATCTGTGTGAAAATATATTTTTTTTCTACAGCTGTTGCCACCCGGGGGTTAAAGACTGCAGGGAAGGAGATATACTGGCTACTAAAGGAAAACAATATCAGAGAGGCCAGAAAGAAGACAGGGTTTATTGTGGGTAGAGATACAGATAAAATGGGGAGCAGTGATATTGTCAGAGCAGTAATTGAAACAATGGCAGAAAATATTTCTGATGGTATAATAGCTCCTGCTTTCTATTATTTTTTGGGAGGCATTCCCCTGGCTTTGACTTATAAAGCAGTAAATACCCTTGATTCCATGCTGGGCCACCGGAGTGATGAATACATGTATTTTGGCAGAACAGCTGCACGTCTTGATGATATAGCCAACTTTATACCGGCTCGCTTAACTGCTTTCTGTATCTGGCTGTCAGCAGTTATTATATCAGACTTTAACTCAGATAAATTCTGGAAAATTATTATGAGGGATGCCCCCCAACATCCCAGTTTAAATGCTGGTTTTCCTGAATCCGCTTCTGCAGTAACTCTTGGAATAAGACTTGGAGGTCTTAATTATTATGAAGGAGAGCCTGAATTTAGGAATTATTTAAATGAAAAGGGAAGAAAAGGGGAATTAGAGGATATTAAGAGAATGAATAAATTATTAAACTACACTGTGGGTTTTTCCTGGGTGTTATTGCTTGTTTTTTATTTGTTATTTAGAAGTCTTTAAATATTAACTATGTTTGTGTAAATAAGTATATAAGTATAAAGGTCATCATGTTCATCTAATTATATTTGAAGACAGATGCTTGCCTTATTATTTGCCGGTTATATTTTAAAGGAGTGAAAATTTTGCATTTCATACGTCATTTTGCTTTTGCCCTTACCTTTTTGACAAGGATTCCCTTTGCAGTGGAAATTGAATATGATGACAGTCTTCCTTCAAAATCAATGTCATATTATCCTCTGGTAGGAGGGATAATTGGGATTATTTTATTTACTGTCGATTATTTATTACAGCAATTTTTGCCGGCAGGAGTGTTTAATGTATTACTATTAATATTGCTGGTATATCTTACCGGTGGTCTGCATCTTGACGGGTTTATTGATACTGCTGATGGAGTTTTCAGTGCCCGTAAAAAAGATAAAATGCTGGAGATTATGCATGATAGTTTAATTGGAGCTTTTGGAGCGGTTGCTCTTGTCCTTTTACTACTTTTTAAATATTCTCTTTTGCTGGAATTGTCCGGCGGTGGACGGGCACCCGTTTTAGTCCTGATGCCCATAATATCTCGCTGGTTTATTGTATTTGCTGCTTACCGCTATCCTCTGGCAGTATCAAGCAAACTGGGAAAGGGCTTTAATTACCATCTGGGATTAAAGCAATTATTTATGGCTACAGTATTTTTAATGATATTTACGGGCTCGGTGATTTATTTCTCTGCTTTTACTTTGTTAACAGGGCTTATAATATTTTTAAGCTGCTTTTTGTTTACATTAATATTTACTCGCTGGGTGATAAATCTATTGGGGGGATTAACCGGTGATATTTACGGTGCTCTTAATGAAATTATAGAAGTATTAGTTCTTTTTGTTTACATAATTATTGGGGGATAAACAAATGAAACAGGCTATGACAGCAGTACCGGGCAGTTGTGGAGAATTGGCTCAGGGCAGATTAAATAATAAAGATTTTTTAATTAGCTGTCCCATAAATCGTTATAGTCAGGTTAGGGTTGTACTGGATGAAGATATTGCGGGGATAGAAGCCAGTGGAGATTATTCTAAAACAATAGATGCTGTAGAATTACTTCTGGAATATCTTGACTTAAAAGATATGGGGGCAAGATTGTATGTAAAAAGTGAACTTCTGAGGGGCAAAGGTATGGCCAGCAGTACTGCTGATATTAGTGCTGCTCTGGCAGCTGTCTTTAGGGCACTCAATCAGCAAATAGACCACAAAATTATAAGTAAAATTGCTTTAGCAATTGAACCAACTGATGCCATCTTTTTTCCGGGAATAACATATTTTGATCATCTTCAGGGTAAGAGCTTTCAAAATCTTGGTTATCCCCCTCCCCTGCAAATAATTATTTTTGCCGAACCGTGTGAAATAAGTACAATGGAGTTTAATAATAATCCCCGATTGTTAAACTTAAAAGATAAAAAAGAAGCTGAAATTGAAGGAGCTGTGAAATTAATAAGTCAGGGGCTGCAGGATAAAAATCCCAGGCTGATTGGACAGGGAGCAACAATTAGTGCCAGAGCACATCAAATAATTTATTATCGACCTTATCTGGATAAACTGCTGGCATTAATTGATGGTCTGAAAGATGTTTATGGGGTCAATATAGCTCATAGTGGTTCTTTACTGGGAATTTTGGTAGATTGTGAAGCTGCCCATCAACAATTAATAAACCTGATCAGTAATGAAATAGAAGATATTTATTATCTGGACACAGTTAAATTAATAAGCGGGGGGGTTAATTCAGATGAAGTCAGAGCATGGGGGTAATATTAGCAAAGCTGCTGCTGAGTTTAATTTGGAAGAAAAGGAAATTATTGATTTTAGTGCTAATATAAATTTTTTGGGGCCACCTCCGGCAGTTATAGATGAATTAAAACAGAGATTAAAAGATATTGTACATTATCCCCGACCGGGGTCAGCTGTTTTTAAAGAAAAGCTGGCTCATTTTCTGCAATTAAATGTTGGTAATTTAATTATAGGCAATGGGGCCTCAGAGATTATTTATTTACTGCTGGATCAACTTGCTCCCGAAAGAATTTTGTTGCCTGTCCCTTCATTTTCTGAATATGAGAAGGCGGCTCAAAAGATAGGGGCCAGTATCGAATATCTGACTCTAAAAGAGAGTGAAGGTTTTTCCCTGCCATTGCAGCCTTTAATCACAGGGGTAGCACGAAATGACCTGTTAATTTTATGTACCCCTCATAATCCAAGCGGCAGAATTTATCCAAAAGAAAAATTAAAAGAAATCCTGCAGGCAACTGCTGAAAATGATACTTATCTGTTGATAGATGAGGCTTTTATGGATTTTGTAATTGATGCAGATCAATATAGTTTAATTTCGGAGATTGAAAATAATTCACATTTGTTTATTTTTCGTTCCCTGACTAAATTTTATGCCATACCGGGGCTAAGATTGGGATATGGACTGGGAGCACCTGAGTTATTAGAGAAGATGGAAAAAAATCGTGATCCCTGGTCAGTGAATTCCCTGGCTCAGGCAGCAGGCGAAGTTGCACTTGAATGTCAACAATATAAAGAAAAGACTAAAAAGGAAAATGAAAAGGAAAAAGAATATATTTATAATAACTTAAAAAAATTAAAGGGGTTAAAAGTTTTTCCATCTACTGCAAATTTTGTTTTCTGCAAACTAGAAAAAGAGAATTTAAATGCTGATGTGCTTAAAAAACAACTGGCTAAAAAAGGTCTATTAATCAGAAATTGCAGTACTTACAGAGGTCTTGATAATAATTTTTTTCGGCTGGCAGTAAAAAGCAGAGAAAATAATATTTTATTACTGGAAAATTTAAAAGAGATTTTACAAAAATAAAGGAGGCAAAAAATGAGCGGGATGATTCATGTTTATACAGGTGATGGCAAAGGCAAAACAACAGCTGCTATTGGACTTGCTATCAGATCAGTGGGGGCCGGAAATAAAGTATTTATTGGCCAGTTTGTAAAGGGGATGAAATACAGTGAATTAGATGTTTTAAAGAAAATGGAGAATATAAAAATAAAACAATATGGACTTGATTGTTTTATAAAAAATGATCCCACACCGGAGGATATTGAAGCAGCTGCCGGTGGTCTGGAGGAAATGACTGAAATATTAAAATCCGGTGAGTTTGATCTGGTGATAATGGATGAGGCAAATATTGCTGTTTATTTTGATCTTTTTAGTGTAGAGGAATTAATAAAGGCAGTGGAGAAAAGAGCAGAAAATGTGGAAGTTGTAATTACCGGTCGAAGAGCTGAAAAGAAAATTATAGAAAGAGCCGATCTGGTGACAGAGATGAGGGAAGTTAAGCATTATTATCAAAAAGGAGTTAAAGCAAGAACAGGAATAGAAAAATAGAATAAATTATAGGGTTTTGAATATAGAATGAGGGGGAAACCCCTCTTTTTTTCTTTGCTTTTCTCTGATATACTGTAAAAGGATAAAAGAAATATATATGGGGAGATGAAAAAGTGGAAACAAAAATGTTATTGATCAGACACGGTGAAACAGAATGGAATCGAGTTTTGAGATATCAGGGACAAAAAAATGTTGAATTAAATGATAGAGGAAAAAATCAGGCAGTTAAAGTTGCAAAAAGGCTGGCAGAGAAAGAGATAGATGTTTTATACAGCAGTGATCTGGACAGAGCAGCTGAAACGGCTGATATTATTGCTGAAGTACAGCAAAAACCAGTTGAGCGCGATCAAAGATTACGGGAGATGGATTTTGGCCAGTGGGAAGGTTTAAATTATGACAGAATAAAAAATAACCATCCAGAACGTTTCAAAAAATGGTATAATGATCCTACATCAGTGAACCCTCCTGAAGGAGAATATCTTTCTCAATTTCAACAAAGGATAATATCCTCTTTTACGGAGATTAAGGAAAGTCATGAAGGAGAAAAAATTGCTATTATAACTCATGGTGGTGTTATAAGAGTGTGGCTGGCCCATTTATTGCAGATGCCCCTGGGTAAGTACTGGCGGCTGGAAGTAGATAATACTTCTCTTAGTATTGTCAAATTTTATGATAGATATCCGGTGCTAAAATTATTAAATAGTACCTCACACCTGGAATAGAGATTAGAGCAGGATATTGGTCATTTTTGTAGAAATATTTAATGATAAGTTGGTTAGTTTTACATTGGTAACTGACCGCCTGGTATGATAAAATTAATAAACACTACAGGAGTTGATTTATTTGGATCTGCCTAAGAGGATACTATCTTATTTAAAACCATATAAAAAACGGGTTACAGCCGGTATAATATCTATGATTATTCATTCCTTTTTGACTGTTTATTTTGTAAGAGTTTTTCAAAATTTAATTGAAACCGTTATTTCGGATATATCGGGCGGCAGGGAGGGTATAATGAAATTATCCCTGATTGCTCTGCTAATGATTTTAGTATATTTTTTGAAAGGGATAGTGTATTATGGCCAGCAGTATCTGATACCCTCTGTAGCTTATAAGGCTGTAAGAGATATACGGAATGAACTTTATGCCAACCTGCAGAATCTTTCCCTTAATTTTTACAGTCGGAATCAAACCGGAGAGATTATTTCCAGGGTGACAAATGATGTAAATAAACTGCAGAAAGCTATTGTAGATAGTACAATTAGTGTTATATACAAGTCTTTGACACTGTTTGGTGGTATTGGATATTTATTTTATTTAAATGCTCGTTTGACTTTAATCTTAGTAGTTATGCTTCCACTGATGACCTATGTTTTGAAAAAGTTCAATGAGAAAATAAGAAGGGTAAGCAGAGATGTACAAGTGAAAATTGCTGATGTATCTGATGTATTACAGGAGACACTTTCGGCCATCAGGGTTGTTAAATCTTTTGGCAGGGAAGAGCATGAATTTGAACGTTTTAGCAGTGAAAATGAAGCTAATTTTCGAGCCAAAAAGAAAAATGCTCAATACTCCGCTATTCTTACTCCCAGTATTGAGTTTATGGCCTCAGTAGCTTTTACAGCTATACTCTGGTATGGTGGGTATGAGGTAATGCAGGGGAATATGCAGCCTTCTGAGTTAATTGCCTTTTTCACCATGCTTTTGACTATAAGTACTCCCTTAAAGTCACTGACAAAACTTTCTGCTACCATACAGAAAGCCCTTGCTTCTGCTGAACGTATTTTTGATCTAATGGATAGAGAAAATCGAATAGCAAGGAATGGAGAATCAGGGATCAAGTTAAAAGAAGTAAAGGGTGAGATAAAATTTTGCAGTGTGGACTTTGCCTATAAAGAAAACGAAAAAGTACTGCACAATATAAATCTCAAAGTATCACCCGGGGAAATAGTAGCTCTGGTGGGCCCCAGTGGTGCAGGCAAAAGCACCCTGGTGGATTTAATTCCCCGTTTTTATGATCCAATTTCTGGCAGAATAACACTTGACGGACATGACCTGCGTGATCTTGACCTTGATTCTCTGCGTGAGTTTATTGGTATTGTTCCCCAGGAGACCATCTTATTTAGTGGCAATTTGAGCAATAATATTGCTTATGGGGATCTAGAGGCCAGCCGTGAAGAAATTGTGGAAGCGGCCAGAAAAGCAAATGCCCATGGATTTATACAGGAATTTAAAGATGGATATGATACAGTAGTTGGAGAAAGAGGTGTGGGCCTTTCAGGTGGTCAGAGACAGAGAATTGCTATAGCCCGTGCTATTTTAAAGAATCCTCGAATATTAATTCTGGATGAAGCCACCTCTTCTCTGGATGCAGAGTCAGAAGCTTTGGTACAGGAAGCATTAAATAAATTAATGCAAAATAGAACAACATTTATCATAGCTCACCGTCTTTCAACTATAAAGAATGCTGATAAGATAGTTGTATTATCTGAGGGCCGGATCGTGGGCCGTGGTACACACGAGGAATTACTGGCAGAAGGTGGATTATATTATGAATTATACCAGAAAGACTTCGAAAATATGTAATATGTTAAAAATGCGTTTGATCCCTGGAGTGCTTTCTTTTTTGCTCAGAACCAGCAACTGGCTGATCAGGCTGAGAGTATTTGGAGAAGATAATATTGATAAAATAAAGGATAAGCCTGTTATATATTCTTTCTGGCACGGTAAAATGTGGGTTCCCATTTATTTTTACAGAGGTGAAGGGCTGGTTGCTCTTGCCAGTGGTAGTGAAGATGGGGAATATTTATCACGGATACTCAAAAATTTTGGCTGGCAGGTTGTGCGAGGTTCCAGCACCAGAGGTGGTAGTCGTTCACTTTTGAAGTTATATCGCAGATTAAAAAAGGGAGATAGAGGAGTTATTACTCCTGATGGTCCAACTGGGCCCCGTTATAAGGTTAAACCGGGAGTGGTTTATCTGCAGGAAAAAAGTGGAGGGTTTATCATTCCACTGGGTGTAGCTGCTGAGAGAAAATTTGAGGCAGATAGCTGGGATCGTTTTATAATACCCCTGCCTGGATCAAAGACAGTTCTCCAGATTGGGTCACCACTTCAGCTGTCACCCGATAAAAGTGTGGAAGACCGCTGTCAAATACTGGAAGAGAAAATGAAAGAGGTTGAGTCTAAGGCAGAAGCCAATCTTTCACACTGGTAGGGAAATGGAGGTTAATTCCATGAAAAAAAAGCTCGAAGAATATTTACTTAATGTAATAGAGGGTAGACAGCGTGGCCCGCTGGCCCGGGTTGTGCTGGGATTGCTTTTGCTGCTTGAATATATTCATATTATTATATATAAAATCAGAAGTTTTTTATATAAGTCAGGAATTCTGGAAACTAAAAAAATGAACACACCGGTACTCAGTGTGGGGAATATAACCACCGGTGGAACGGGAAAAACACCACTTGTAGAAAGTCTCGCCCGCAGACTGAAAGAAAGAGATTATAAAGTTGTTATTATCAGTCGTGGTTATCGTTCTAAAGGGAATAAACCGATAATAGTGGCTGATGAAAAGGAAATAAAAGTAGATCAAGAAAAGGCTGGAGATGAAGTATTTATGCTGGCCAGCCATCTGCCAGGGGTCCCTGTTCTCTGTGGTAAAGATAGGACAATGACTGCCAGGCTTGCAGAAAAAGAATTTAATCCCGATATAATAATTGCAGATGACGCTTTTCAACACTGGAGCCTGGGTAGAGATCTTGATCTGGTAGTAGTAGATGCTTTAAATCCTTTTGGTCATAATCATCTTCTGCCCCGTGGGCTTTTGCGCGAACCGTTGACTGCTTTATCCAGAGCAGATATATTTATAGTGACTCGCAGTGAACGCGTTGATTCTGAGGAATTGGACAGGCTAAAGGGCAGATTGAGGAGTTATAATAAAGAGGCAGAAATAATTTTTTCACAGCATAAACCTTTTCAACTGGGGGCTATTGCCTGTTCACGAGAAGAGGGTTTTTATCCTGCTAAAGAACTTGAAGAAAAAAAGATACTGGCTCTAAGCGGTATCGGAAGTCCTGGTTCTTTTGTAAGGGGACTCAATGAATTACAGGCCGAAGTAGTTGAAACTATAAATTATCCCGACCATTATCAATATAATGAAGAAGATATTATGGATATTGCCATGAAAGCTCAATTAAATGAAGTGGAATGGGTGGTGACTACAGAAAAAGATGCTGTAAAATTTGATCAGGACATGTGCAGTAATTTACGCAAAATGGAAGTGGAATTATACAGTCTGGACATTGATCTCGATATAGATGAAGATAGATTAATTAAAAGTGTTTTTAAAAAGCTGGAGTTTGAATAAGCAAAGAGGTGAGTTCTTGAAATGAGAGTTACCGCAATAATTCCGGCCCGCTATAAGTCAACTCGTTTTCCCGGGAAACCCCTGGCGGAGATCTGTGGAAAGCCGATGATTCAGCATGTATATCAGCAGACAAAAATGGTGGAAGGGATGGATCAGGTAATAGTTGCCACTGATGATCAGCGTATTTATCGGGCAGTTGAAAAGTTTGATGGGGAAGTTACCATGACTTCCAGCCAGCATCGTTCTGGTACAGATAGAATTGCCGAAGTGGCTGGATCACTTGATACTGATCTGATAGTAAATGTACAGGGAGATGAGCCCTTAATCAAGCCGGAAATGATTGAACGGGCTATGGAACCTTTTACTGATGAACCGGAGCTGGAGATGAGTACTTTAAGAAAAAAGATTAATAATTTAGGTGAAATAAAAAATCCTAATGTTGTAAAGGTAGTAACAGATAAGAAAAATTATGCTCTATATTTTTCCCGGTCTCCCATTCCCTATCAGCGGGAGGGGAACCCGGAGTATTATAAGCATATTGGGCTTTATGTCTTTCGCAGAGATTTTTTACTTAAATACAGTCAATTGAATCCCACTCCTCTTGAAAAAGCAGAATCTCTGGAACAGCTCAGGGCTCTGGAAAATGGTCATAAAATTAAAGTGGTGGAAACGGATTATGAAGTAATCGGGGTGGATCAACCCCAGGATATTGAAAAAGTAGAAAAAATATTAAAGAATAAGTAACCAGGTTCTGGAGGAGGTATAAAATGGTCAAGGAAGTTAAATTAAATGAAGATATAATTTTTGGAGATGATACAACGCCTTTTGTATTATTGTCCGGCCCCTGTGCTCTGGAGGAAAGAGAAAGAGTGTTGAGGATAGCAGAAGGAGTCAAAGAAATCACCGATCGTCTTGGTATTCCCTATGTATTTAAGTCTTCTTATGATAAGGCCAATCGTTCTTCCATTCATTCCTATCGCGGTCCAGGGCTGGAGGATGGACTTGAGTTATTAAGTGAAGTAAAAGAAAGATTTGAAGTGCCACTTCTTTCTGATGTTCATTCCGTAAAACAGGCTCATCTGGCCGGAGAAGTGCTTGATATAATTCAGGTTCCTGCCTTTCTTTCCCGGCAAACTGACATAGTAGTAGCTGCCGGAGAAACAGGTCAGATAGTTAATGTGAAAAAGGGACAGTTCCTGGCTCCCTGGGATATAGATCAGGTGGTAGAAAAGATAGAAAGCACCGGGAATAAGCGGATTATTCTTACAGAAAGAGGTGCTATCTTTGGTTATAATAATCTGGTAGTGGATATGCGTTCTCTTCCCAGAATGAGGGAAACCGGTTATCCGGTTGTTTTTGATGCTACACATAGTGTGCAATTGCCCGGTGGTGCCGGTGATAAATCTGGTGGAGAGAGAGAGTTTGTACCACATCTGACCAGGGCTGCAGTTGGAGTGGGTATTGATGCCCTGTTTATGGAGGTTCATGATAATCCGGAAGTGGCTAAAAGTGATGCTGCTACCATGGTTCCCCTGGATAAACTTGAAGAGATTTTAAAACAGGCCCTGGCTCTTGATCAGGTAGTAAAGGACAGGGGTTGAGGTTATGAATCATAAAGTAGAATTAGATGAAGATAAAATACAAAATGGATTAGAGGAAGCCCGTAGTGTACTGGAAATAGAGGCAGAGTCAGTTATACAGCTAAAAAACTCAATTGATCATGTTTTCAAAAAAGCGGTGAAAATGATTATTGAGTGTGAAGGAAGAGTTGTTTTTGTAGGAATGGGTAAGTCTGGACTTATTGCCCAGAAAATTGCTGCAACTTTTTCCAGCACTGGTACCCCCGCTTTTTTTGTGCATGCCGGTGAAGCACTTCATGGGGATCTTGGTATGATTACCGAAAATGATGTGGTGATTGCTGTATCAAATAGTGGTGAAACGGAAGAAATTGTAGATCTTTTACCGGCAATAAAGAGACTGGGAGCGGGTATGATATCTCTAACCGGTGATCGTTCTTCCACTCTGGCAAAATATAGTGATCTCTGTATTTTTTCCGGTGTTGAAGAGGAAGCTTGCCCTCACGGTCTTGCTCCTACAGCCAGTACTACAGCAACTCTAGCATTGGGGGATGCATTAGCCATTTCTCTTTCTTACTTAAAGGGTTTTACCAAAGAGGATTTTGCTCTATTTCATCCAGGAGGAAGTTTGGGGAGGAAACTTCTGACAAAGGTAAGTGATGTACTGGAGATCAGACAGCAAAATCCGGTGGTTACTTTAGACACAACTGTGCGTGAGGCTCTTTTTACCATGACAGAAAGCAAGATGGGTTCTACCTCTGTTGTAGATAATCATGGAAATATCAGGGGGATTATCACTGATGGAGATATCCGCCGCCTCCTTGAAGACGAAGCGGATTTTATAGATAGATCTGTGTCAGAATGTATGACAGAGGATCCAACAGTAATCAGTAAAGACAAACTGGCAGCAGAAGCTTTGAAGTTAATGGAAGATAAAGAAATTAATGATCTGCCTGTTATTGAAGAGGGCAAACCCATAGGTATGTTAAACTTTCAGGACCTGCTGCGAGCAAAGGTATTTTAACATTATAGTATATTTTGGAGGATTAATTTATGAAAAATTTAATATTGTATTTAATTTATCGTATTTTTACCCTATTGGTATTAATATTTCCAACTTCTTTAAAAAAATCTTTAGGGAGAGGTTTTGGTAAATTAGCATATAAGATTACACCCGGGCGCAGGCAGATTGCAGCTGAAAATATTAAACGGGCATTACCCGCAAAATCCCAAAAAGAGATTGATAAAATGGTAAAAGCAGTTTATGATAATCTGGGTAAAGTTATGGTAGAATTTATATTATTAAAAAAACTGGATAAAAATAATTTAAAGAATTTGGTAGAGATTGAGGGAGAAAATCATTTAAAAAGAGCTGCAAATAGTGAAGAAGGGGTAATTATATATAGTGCACATTTTGGTAATTGGGAATGGCTGGCATCAATACTGGCCCTGAAGGGATACAAATTAAGTGCTATTGCTCAGGAACAGAGTAATAAATTATTTAATAAAAAGGTAAATCAAATCAGGAAGGAAAAGGGTATAGAAATTATACCAAAAGGTGTATCGGTCCGTAATGTTTATAAAAAGTTAAAAGATGGTGAATGTGTTTTTATACTGGGAGATCAAAATGCAGGGAAAAAGGGATGGAAGATGCAGTTTTTTAATCTTGATACATCAGCCTACAATGGAGCTGTCAAATTGGCTCAAAAGACTGGTGCCAGGATTGTACCAGCCTTTATTGCCAGAAAGGGATGGCTGAATTTTAAAATTACCATACACCCTTCACTACAGGTTAATAAAAGTGCTGATAATAAAAAGTTAAAAGGAATTTTGCAGGAATTACTTTCTATAACAGAAAATACTATTAAAGAAAATCCTGAACAGTGGTTCTGGTTACATCGTCGCTGGAAAACATATCATTAATAATAAGGTGGAAATTATGTTTGTATTATACAATTTACTTTTATTAATAATTATATTGTTTTATTTACCCTGGTTAGTTATAAAATTGATAAAGGGGAAATATAGAGAAGGATTAAAGGAAAGAGTAGGAATTATACCTTTTGACTTTAAAAAATGTAAGTCCGGTTCGGTAATCTGGATTCATGCGGCCTCGGTGGGAGAGGTAATGGCCACAAAACCTTTAATCGAAAATCTGAAAAAGGAATATCCTGATATTCGTCTGGTACTATCTACAATGACCGATACCGGAAGGGAAACGGCCCGGGAACTGGATGAAAGTGTAGATTGTGTTTTTTATTTTCCTCTGGATTTATCATGGATTGTGGATAAGGTATTAACTAAAATAAATCCTGCTCTTATTATTTTAATAGAAACCGAGTTGTGGCCCAATTTTATAAGAAAGGCCCATAAAAAGGGATCTAAGGTGATGGTGGTTAGTGGGCGGATTGGTGATAAAAGTTTTTCAAGATATAAATATATTACTCCTTTGATGAAAAAAACTTTATCAAAGGTTGACTTATTTAGTATGCAATCTGAGAAGGATGCCAGAAGGATTAAAAGACTGGGAGCTCCTGCTGAAAGGGTTTTTATTGATGGTAATATAAAATATGATCGTGATTTTACTAACATGGATTTTTCAGAAGATGAACTTTTACAGGAATATAAATTAAAAAAGGCTACTCCAATTATTGTGGCCGGTAGTACTCATGAAGGAGAAGAAAAAAAATTACTTGAAACTTACCAGGTTTTAAAAAAAGACCAGCAGGATCTGGTAATGTTTGTTGCTCCAAGATATATAGAGAGAGCCCGAGAAATTAAAAAGTTATTTAAAGATAATAATATAAAGACTGTACTCAGAACAAAAATAAATGAGCGTCAACCTGGAAAAGAAGATGTAATAATTGTGGATACACTGGGTGAATTGACTGGTCTGTATGGGATTGCAGATCTGGTATTTGTTGGTGGTAGCTTGATTCCCCGGGGTGGGCACAATATATTGGAGGCTGCTGCTCAGGGTAAAGCTGTTTTTTTTGGTCCTTATATGTTTAACTTCAAAAAAGACGTGGATTTTCTTTTAAAAGAAGGAGCAGTGATTCAGGTTAGAGACAAAAAGCATTTAATCGAGGAATTACATAAATATCTAAATAAACCTGAACTTAGAAAAGCAAAGGGTAAAAAGGCCAGTAAATTGATTCAAAAAAATCGAGGGGCAGTCGCAAAGATTATTGAGAGAACAGAAAAACTCATGGAAAGCAAGAAATCTCCTCAT
>CAZSTU010000022.1:0-17136 GCA_964609745.1 uncultured Halanaerobiaceae bacterium | reverse complement strand
TAAGTAATAAAATAACAAATAAAAAAGCTGTTGTTGAAAAAGAGAAGGGAAATTTATTATATGTTCTTACTGAATAGATGAATAACATAACCTCCTGAATAATATTAATTTAAAAAAACTAATTTCAGGAGGGATTATTTTTGCATTTAAAAATGGGAGATATTGTTATCCGCAAAGGAAATAATACAAATTTTTTATTTCAGGTAACAGGTTTTGACGGAAATTATGTATTTCTAAAGGGAATTAAATTTCCAATAATGACTATTTCAAAAACAAAAGATCTTATAAAATTAAATCGGAAAAGAAGACAGATGCTAAGCAGGAAAGGAGTTTATCATGCGGATATTAGAAAGTGAAAAAATTATTGAAACTGTATCTAAAATGGCAAAAGAAGCAAATTATTTTCTGGGTGAAAAGATGAGACAGGCCTTTACAAAGGGAAAAAGAGAAGAAAAATCAGAGAATGCCAAAAAAATATTTTCACAATTAATTGAAAACGCTGATATAGCAGCAAATGAACGAATACCGATCTGTCAGGATACGGGATTTGCCGTAGTTTTCTTAGAAATTGGCAGTAATTTAAAAATAAAAGGGGATATATATGAAGCTGTAAATGAAGGAATTCGAAAGGGTTATAAAGAGGGGTATTTAAGAAAATCCATTGTAAAAGATCCCTTAAAGCGTGAAAACACCGGAGACAATACTCCAGCTGTTATACATACCAAAATAGTGCCAGGCAATAAGTTAAAAATAATTGTTGCACCTAAAGGCGGTGGCAGCGAAAATATGAGCAGAATAAAAATGCTTAAACCTTCTGCCGGTAAAAAGGGTGTAAAAAAATTCGTAGTGGATACTGTAAAAAAAGCCGGAGCCAATCCCTGCCCACCTGTAATTGTTGGGGTAGGTCTGGGAGGAACTTTTGAAAAAGCAGCATATTTATCTAAAAAATCTCTTTTGCGTCCTGTTGACGATTCACACCCGGAATCTCACATAGCTAATTTTGAAGATGAACTTTTAAAAGAGGTTAATAAACTTGGAATCGGAGCACAGGGAATAGGAGGCACAAAAACAGCCCTTGCAGTTAAAATTGAAAAATTTCCCTGTCATATTGCTTCTTTACCTGTTGCGGTGAATCTCAATTGCCATGCTGCCCGGCATAAGGAAATCATAATATAGGAGTGATTTAAATGCATATTGAAACCCCTCTTAGTGAAGATGTAATTAAAAATCTTAATTCAGGAGACCAGGTTGAACTATCTGGTACAATTTATACAGCACGAGATGCAGCACATGCAAAGTTGATTGAGCTTATTGAAAAAGATAAAGATCTTCCTATCCCTCTTAAGGGCCAGGCAATTTATTATGTGGGACCTGCACCGGCAAAACCAGGAAAAGTTATTGGTTCTGCCGGACCAACCACCAGTTACCGTATGGATTCTTTTACCCCCCGTTTACTTGAAAATGGCCTGAAAGCAACCATTGGCAAAGGACCCAGATCAGCAAAAGTAAAAGATGCCATGATTAAAAATAAAGCAGTTTATCTGGGTGCCGTGGGGGGAGCAGCTGCCTTAATTTCTAAACATATTACAGAAGCAGAAATTATAGCTTATCCGGAGCTGGGACCTGAAGCTATAAGAAGATTAAAAGTAGAATCATTACCTCTTTTTGTTATAAATGATATTTATGGTGGAGATTTATATCAGGATGGAGTGAAAAAATACAAACAGGAGTGATAATAATGTCAATATATGATGATGCACTAAAATTACACAGGGAAAAAAGGGGGAAAATAAGTATTGAAAGTAAAGTAGATGTGAAAAATGCTGATGATTTAAGTCTGGCATATTCACCCGGGGTGGCAGAGCCCTGTCGCCAAATAAAAGAAAATCCAGAATCTATATATGAGTACACAACTAAAGGTAATCTGGTGGCAGTAGTTTCCACTGGAACAGCAGTCTTAGGACTGGGGGATATTGGCCCTGAAGCTTCATTGCCAGTAATGGAAGGAAAAGCCGTTTTATTTAAAAAATTTGCCGGTATAGATGCTTTTCCTCTCTGTGTGGGAACAAAGGATGTTGATAGAGTAGTAAAATTTGTCAAACTACTTGAACCCACCTTTGCCGGCATTAACCTGGAAGATATTGCAGCACCACAGTGTTTTGAAATTGAAGATAGGTTAAAAAAAGAAACAAATATGGCGATTTTTCATGATGATCAACATGGAACTGCAATTGTAGTGCTGGCTGGAATTACCAATGCACTGCGCCTGGTTCAAAAAGAACTGGAGAAAGTAAGAATAGTAGTAAATGGAGCTGGAGCCTCAGCAACATCTGTGGTAAAACTTTTATTAAAAGCAGGAGCCAGCACAGAAAATATCATTGTCTGTGATAGCAGAGGGGCATTGTATGAAGGCAGAAATAATATGAATGACGCCAAAAAAGAACTGGCCTCCATTACTAATTCTCAAAATATTGAGGGGGATTTAAACCGGGTTATTGAAGATAGTGATATATTTATTGGATTATCAGTGGGGAATGTGATGAATGAAAAAATGGTCAAAAAAATGAAAACAGATCCTATAGTCTTTGCCCTGGCAAATCCAACACCAGAAATTGATCCTGATAGGGCAAAAAAAGCTGGTGCAAAAATAATTGCTACTGGACGTTCTGATTATCCAAATCAAATTAACAATGTGCTAGCTTTTCCCGGTGTTTTCCGTGGCGCTCTCGATGTTAGAAGCAGAGAAATCAATGAACGAATGAAAATAGCAGCAGGTAAAGCCATTGCTGACCTAATAAAAGATAAAATAAAAGCTGATTATATCATTCCCGATCCTTTTGATAGGAGGGTCGCTCCAGAAGTAGCTTCTGCAGTTGCCAGAGCAGCCATTGATACGGGAGCAGCCCGTGTGGAGAAGAGTACCGAAGAAATAAAAGAAAATACTAAAAAATTAACAGAAATTTAATATAACAAAATTAACAAAGGGTTTATTCTTTATAGTTTAAAGAATAAACCCCTTTACTTATTTATCAATCTATTTCTAGTAAGCACGCTTAACTTTTCCTGATTTTAAGCACTGAGTACAGACTTTAATCTTTTTTGGTGATCCATCTACAATAGCTTTTACCTTGACAAGATTAGGTTTTTGGGTCGTATTGGATACATTTGTGACATTCTTACCAACTCCACCCTTTTTCTTAGCCTTACCCCGTCTTCTGATTCTATTAGCATTATTGGAGCCTTTTCCACAAATCTCACATACTCTGGACATTTTCCCTGCACCTCCTCATCTGATTACTTATTTTTTTACTGAAATTTATTTTAACATAGAATTATACCAAATAGCAAATTTAAAACAACTAACCGGCTCAAAGTAAACTTATTTGCATCATAAGATATATTATAGTAGAATAATTATGATAGCAAAATAATTATGGATATCTTTAAATAAAAAAAAACAACAAGAATATAGATTAATTAGATAAAACTTTTTGTGGATATCTGTTTTATCGGTTAACTTAATCATACTGAGGTGATATAATGGGAAAAGAATGGGAAAATGAATATGGAAAGGTAATAGTAGCTCAGGAAGTAATAGAAACTATTGCCGGACTGGCTGCAATGGAATGTTATGGTCTGGTGGGGATGTCCTCACGCAATGTCCAGGACGGTCTGGCTGATCTGCTCGGATGGGAAAATATTGGTAAAGGTATAGGAGTTGAAATCGAGGATGAGAGTTTAAAACTTGAACTAAACATTATAGTTGAATATGGTACTAATATTCAGGAAGTTGCCAACAATGTTATTAATAGAGTTCAATATGTAGTGGAAAACAAAATTGGAATAAGTGTTGAAAAAATCACTGTAAATGTACAGGGAGTGAGGGTTGAGGATGTCGGTTAATCAAGAATCATATAATTCAGTATATACAATAAAAAGTAAAAAATTCAAAAATATGCTTTATAACTCTTTATTACAGTTAAAAGAACAACAGTCTCTTATTGATTCGTTAAATGTTTTTCCAGTACCTGATGGTGACACAGGAACAAATATGTATCTTACCTATCAGGAAGCAGTTGAGGAAGTGAAAAAAAACAATCCTGAAAGCATTGATGAAATCACTAAATCTCTGGCCAAAGGAGCTTTAATGGGAGCCAGAGGAAATTCAGGTGTGATTTTGTCTCAATTACTCAGGGGTTTTTCTCAGGCAGTTGCCGGTAATAATGTTCTAAAAGCTGAAGACTTTGTAAAGGGTTTAAAAAAAGCATCTGAGGTAGCCTATCAGGGAGTTTTAAAACCAGTAGAGGGAACCATATTAACTGTTTCTCGCAAAGCTGCCGAAGAAGCAGAGAAAGCCTGTGAGAATAGCAAAGATTTAATTGCTATTCTGGAAAAAACTGTTGATGCTGCCAGGGAAGCTCTCAATAAAACCCCCGAACAGCTGCCGGGACTAAAAGAAGCAGATGTTGTAGATGCAGGCGGACAGGGTTATCTTATAATACTGGAGGGAATGCTGGAAGGTGCCAGAGGTAAAATTGCTGACAGACAACAGGAATTAAAACTGGTACCTGAAAAAAAGAAAACAGTCCCTGAAAAGGAACTAGAATACACCTATTGTACACAAACTTTAATCTTTCTTGATGAAAATTCCGAGAAGTTAAGTATTGATCAAATAAGAAAAGATCTTCAAAATTATGGAAATTCCCTTATGGTGGTCGGATCAGATGATATCATTAAAATACACATTCATACAAACCATCCTGGAGTTATTCTGGAATATGCCTTAAAAATTGGTAACATTGATGATATCAAAATAGATAATATGAAAAGACAACAGGAACATCATGATCCACCTGAAGTTAAAAGAAATTTAGCCAGTAAAAATTACAAAAACATGAAATTAAATAACGAAAGTAAGATAGAAATAGGAAAAGATATTGGACTTGTTGCAGTAGGACAGGGAAAAGGTATTAAAAATATTTTTAACGAACTTGGAGTAGATATAATTATTGATGGTGGACAATCAATGAACCCCAGCACAAATGATTTTGTTGAAGCGGTAGATAAACTATCTGTTAATAAAATTATAATATTACCAAATAACAAAAATATTATCTCTGCTGCCAAACAGGCAGCTGATATCTCTGATAAAAAAATAGAAGTTATTCCAACACGTAATTTCCCGGAAGCAATTGCTTCTTTAATGGTCTTTAATGATGAGAAATCCTTAACTAAATTAAAAGAAGAAATGACAGCAGAAACCGAGTATGTAAAAACTGCAGAAATTACCAGAGCTGTTAAAGATTCAGCTGTTAATGGTTTGAAAATTGAAGAAGGAGATATTATCGGTTTATTTGATGGTGAAATTGAAGCAGCCGGTGAAACATGTGAAAAAGTGGCAATTAAGCTTTTTAAAAATTGCTGGCAGGATGAAGATTTAATTACAATATATTATGGAAAAGAAATTAGTGAAAAAGAAGCTCAAAAATTAAAAGACAAACTTAAAAAAGAGTTTAACATTGATGAAATAGAATTATATGAAGGGGGACAGCCCCTTTATCCTTACATTATTTCAATGGAATAAGTAATTAATGAGAGGATTTTACTGCAATGAATAATAAAATGCCTTCCAGTGTTCAATTCGTAAAAGGAGTTGGACCTAAAAGGGCTGAATTGCTGAAAAAATTAAATATCAATACAGTAAAAGACCTTTTATATTATTTTCCTAGAGATTATGAAGACAGAAGTAATATTCCCCTTATAAAAGACACCACTCCGGGCAATTACTATACTATCAAAGGTACTGTCAGCAATATAAAGCTTTCCAGAATCAAAAAGGGTTTAAATATTTTAAAGGTTACATTTACAGACAGTACAGGTTCAATAATAGGAGTCTGGTTTAATCAACCATATTTAAAGGATAAATTTGAGTATGGAGAAAAATACCATATATATGGAGAAATTAACGAAGATAGCTGGCGAAAGTATAATAGAAGGGAAATAAATAATCCTGTTTATGAAAAGCTAAGTAAAGAAGATATGATCCACACCGGACGTGTAGTTCCTATTTATTCCCTTACAGAAGGTATTCAACAACGGAGAATGAGAACTATAATCTACAAAGCTCTTCAGGATTATATTCCTCACCTTAATGATATTTTGCCGCAAAAAATTAAAAATAAATACAATTTCCCTTCACTAAAGCAATGTTTATGGGGATTACATTTTCCCCGGAGCAGAGAACACTACATTGCCGCTTACAAAAGAATGGCCTATTCTGAATTTTTTCTCTTTCAATTATTAATGCTTGAACACAAAAAGGGTGAAATAAGTCAGACAGGTATAAAACATAAAGGAAATAGTAATTTAATAGCTGATTTTTTGGATCAACTACATTTTGACCTCACAGGTGCCCAAAAAAATGTCTGGCAGGAAATAAAAGAAAATATGGAGTCTAAACACCCAATGCAGCGTCTGCTGCAGGGAGATGTAGGTTCAGGTAAGACAGTGATAGCTGTTCTTGCCTTTATTAAATGTGTAAGTAGTGGCTATCAGGGAATATTTATGGCCCCAACAGAAATACTGGCAGAACAACATTATTACCGTCTAAAAAATATGCTGAAAGATCTTGAAATCAGGGTTAGTTTGCTTACCGGGAGTCTTACTCCGGCAGAGAAAGAAAATGAACTTTTAAAAATCAAAAATAATCAAGTAGATATAATAGTTGGTACCCATGCCCTCTTTCAGGATAATATTGAATACAATCAAATGGGACTGGCGGTAATAGATGAACAGCATCGTTTTGGTGTAGAACAGAGACATCAACTGAAAGAAAAAGGGGAAAATCCTGATATTCTGGTTATGACTGCTACTCCAATTCCCCGCTCTTTAGCTTTAACATTATATGGGGATCTGGATGTTTCAATAATTGATGAAATGCCTCCCGGACGCAGTCCGGTAAAAACATACTGGTATACTCCTCAAAATAGGAGAAAAGTTCTTGAAGAATTAAAAGATAAATTAAATAAAGGAAGACAGGCCTACATTGTCTGCCCTTTAATAGAGCCCTCGAGTGAAATTGAAGCCATATCGGCAGTAGAAATGAAAGAATATCTGGAAAAATCTCATTTAAAAAATTTCAAACTGGCTTTACTGCATGGACAGTTAAATGCGGACGAAAAAAATAAAATTATGTCTGATTTCCATCAAAAAAAGATAGATGTCCTGATTACTACAACTGTTATTGAAGTGGGAGTAGACGTGCCCAATGCCACTCATATGGTAATTGAAAATGCTGAACGATTTGGGCTTGCCCAGTTGCATCAGTTAAGAGGAAGAGTAGGTCGAGGACAGAAACAATCTTACTGCTATCTGATTGGTAATGCAAGTACTGAATCTGCCCGACAAAGGCTGGAAGTTATGACGGAAACAGAAGATGGGTTTATTATTGCTGAAAAAGATCTCGAAATAAGAGGACCGGGTGAATTTTTTGGAACCAGACAACACGGTATGCCTGACTTTAAAGTGGCAAATTTATTAAAAAATCAAAAAATCCTGAAATTGGCCAGAAGGGATGCCCAAAAGATTATCAATAGCAAAAAATGGCCTGATAAATACCCACAATTAAAAGAAAATGTAAATAATCTTGATATAAAATTATAAAAAAGGCCGGCAAGAGCCGGCCCGGGAAGGGATTTATACAGGATTTAATTTCATATGGGGAGGACTAGAAATTTTCCTGTTTTTTCTCCCTTCTCTTTTATATTAATATTATGATAATATTTACTCAATAATATACATGACAGTTAAAAAATTAAAGGAGTATATTTTATGAGAATAATCGCCGGTGAAGCCGGAGGCAGAAAACTTAAAACCAGGAAAACCAAGTCCGTTAGACCAACACAGGATAGAATCAAAGAAGCTATATTTAGTATGTTAATATCATATATTAAAAATAGTAAAGTCCTTGACCTTTTTGCTGGATTTGGCAGTCTAGGCCTAGAAGCTGTTAGCAGAGGAGCTTATCATACTACCTTTGTTGAAATTAATAAAAAAAATGCCAGTATAATATCTGAAAATATTTCTTTATGTAATTTTGAAAAATATACGAATTTAGTAATTGATGATGTTTTTTCATTTTTAAAAAATAACAAAAATAAATATGACCTTATTTTCATGGATCCCCCTTATGAAAAAAACCTAAATGATAAAGTAATTAAAAATATTTTAAAATTACCCTCAACTATCAAAGATGAAGGATTAATTATAGTAGAACATAGTAAAAAGGAAAAAGTCAATGGAACTGATAAATTAAAAGTAATAAAAAATAGAAACTATGGTAATACCACAATCACTATTTTAAAATACAGGGAGGAGTAAGAATTAATGTTACCTAAAATTATATATCCAGGAAGTTTTGACCCCATAACAAATGGTCATTTAAATATAGTCAAAAGGGCCTCAAATGTCTTTGATGAAATAATTGTTGCTGTTTTTAAAAATCCGAGCAAAAAACCACTTTTTAGTATGGATGAACGAGTTGAATTGCTGGATAAAAGCACTCAAGATATTGAAGGGGTAAAGGTAGATTGTTTTTCCGGTTTAACCATGGATTATGTCAAATCCAAAAACGCCAGTGCTATTTTAAGAGGTTTAAGAGCAGTTTCAGATTTTGAAGGCGAATTTCAAATGGCCTCAATGAACCGCGAGCTAGACGGTGATATAGAAACTGTATTTTTTATGACAGATGCCAAATATGCTTTTTTGAGTTCCAGTGTGGTAAAAGAAGTTGCACAATTTGGCGGGGATGTAAGCGGACTTGTTCCTGAATGTGTTGAATATGCCTTAAAGGAAAAATACAATATCAATGATGATGAAAAATAATAATTTTTACTTTTCGTAAAAAATATATCAATAATGATATAAAAACAGTTATTAATAAAATAACAACGACCAGCAAGGGTAAATAGGTTAAATAATTTTTAAGTGCTGTTATATCAACAGTATTGTAACTCATAACCTCAGAAACTTTCTGACTGAAAGGTACATATATTATCACAGTAATTACAGATGCAAATACTGCCTGTAAAATACGGGCAAATATATAGGGTTTTAGTTTTATATCTGTATTATTTACCATTGTTGCAACCTGAGCGTGAACAGATAAACCACTCCAGGCAATAACTGCATTTGTAATAATTAATTTTTCGAGAAGTGGAGCCGTGGTCTGACTGGCCATATTGGCTCCATTTGTTATTTCAAAAAATCCACTGATCAAAGGTAAAATGGATTCACCTGATATCTTTAAAGGTTGTAAAACTATAATAAAAGCTTTTCCTATTATATTAACTAATCCTGTCACAACAATCATTTCAGTTATAACAGAAAATAATATAATAAACCCACCAATTAACAGCAAAGTATGTATGGATTCTTTTACTGCATCACCCATCAATTCACCAAAGTTTCTTCCATCATTATACCTGGCATTGATCAACTCATAATATGCAGTAGAAAAAATATTATTATTACTGTTATTTCTCTTTACATTTTTATTTCCATCATGACTTTTTTTATTTCCCTTATAAAAACGCATAATAAAACCAATCAAAATACTTGAAATATAATGAGAACCTGCAATAATTATTGCCAGGTCTGCCCTGTGAAACATCCCAACAGCCACAGCTCCAATCATAAATAAAGGGTCAGCTGTATTAGTGAAACTAACAAGTCTCTCCCCTTCTGTTTTTGTACATAATTTTTTCGAACGTAAATTGGCGGTTATCTTAGCTCCAATTGGATAACCTGATGCCAGTCCCATGGCCATAGCAAGAGCACCTACTCCGGGAACTTTAAATAGTGGACGCATTAAAGGTTCCAAAAGTGCTCCCAGAAAATGCACCACACCCAGTCCCATTAATATTTCGGCTATAATAAAAAATGGCAAAAGAGAGGGAAAAACAATTTCCCACCAAACTTTTAAACCCTCTACAGCTGCATTAAAAGCATTTTCAGAATAAATAATAACAAGTATAGTAATAAAAACAGCTAATAAAGCAGTTATGACAATTTTATAGTGTTTTCTCTCTTTATTCATTAATTTTTTACCTCCTTATTTCTTCACTATTTAATTTTTATTTAATTACACTGGATTTTATCACCTTTCAGAGCTTATATGGTATATTATATTTTCATTAATTACCATTTTATTAAGAAGAAAAATAGAATAAATAAGAAAAATAAATTACAATTGTAAACTATCGATATTTATGTTAAAATTAAGTTAAATAAGCTATAATATTTTAAAAAAATTTAATATACTGCAATAATCATTATTATTCGCGGAAAGGGGGCAGGGAACATGAGCAAAAATCAAAATATAACACAATCCACACTTGATTCGCTATCAGATAATATTGTCATAATTAACCAGGAGGGCATAATTAAATATACAAATAAAAAATGGGATAATTTTGCTAAAAACAACGGATTGAAAGCAAAAGCTGTAGGTCCTGGAACTAATTATCTTAAGGCCGTTAAAAATGCCAGTGGTAAATGGTCAGATGAAGCACCACAAGCTCTAGAAGGTATTAATAAAGTCATAAATGGTCAAAAAAATGAATTTACTCTGGAATATCCCTGTCATTCACCTGATACTAAAAGATGGTTTCGCATGAGAGTAACTCCATACAAAGGGAAAGAACCCTTTGCAGCAGTAATTGTTCATGAAAATATAACAGAAAAAAAACTGGCTGAATTAAAACTGCAAAATAATAAAAATAAATTTCAAAATTATATTGATAAGGCCCCTATTGCAATTATTATTACTAATGTCAAAGGTAATATAATAGAAACAAACAACACTACTATTACATTAACTGATTATGAAAAAAATAAATTATTAAATATGTCAATTTTTGATTTTAACATAGAGAAAAATAATGAAAATTTAAAAGAAAAATTGAAAAATTTAAAGAAAGATAATATTTTTGAATGTGAATGTAAATTAGAAAAAGCCGATAATAATAAAATCTTTGTTGAAATAAATGCTGTTAAATTAAAAATTGAAAAAATACTCTTTTTTATAACTGAAATTAATGCAAGAAAACATACTAAAAGAGTTCTCCAGCGTCAAAAAGCATATTTCCAACAGCTTTTTGACAAAGCTCCAAATGGAATAGCTCTACTTGACAATGATGAACGAATAATCAGAGTGAATAAAAGTTTTGAAGAACTTTTTGGTTATAAACAAACAGAACTTGAAGGCAGAATGATAAATCATGTGATACTTCCCGAAGACAGATTACAGGAAGGAAAAGAGATCAGCGCCAGAGTAAAAGATGGAGAAATATTTACTGGTGAATCAATTCGCAAAACAAAATCAGGCCGTAAAATTAATGTTTCTATATCCGGCTATCCTATCACGTGGGAAAATAAACGTCTCGGCATCTATGCCATATACAAAAACATAACAGCTCGCAAAGAAGAGGAAAAGAAAATAAAATTTCTCTCATTTCATGATCAAATGACAGGACTATATAACCGACGCTATTTTGAAAATGAAATGAACCGGTTAAATAATTCCAGAAAATTACCTATAAGTATTCTAATTGCAGATATTGATGATCTTAAAAAAATTAATGATAATTTTGGCCATAAAAAAGGTGATAGATTTATAAAACTGGCAGCAGATATTCTAAATAATGCTACCAGAACAGGTGATATTGTCGCTAGAATTGGAGGAGATGAATTTGCAATTATTTTGCCATCCACCAGTTCCCAGATAGCAGTTGATATCAAATCTCGTATACAAAATCGCTGTCGTGATTACCATGGATGGCTTGATTATCCACTAACGCTTTCAGTGGGTTTTGCCACCAAAACTAAAAAAAGTCAGAATATAAATGAAATCTTCCGCAGTGCCGACCATAATATGTACGAAAATAAGCAGATGAATAAAAATTCAGATAAAAACAGAAAGGAGCACTAACATTATATGAAAATATATACTCGAAGTGGAGATAAAGGCAAAACAAGCCTTTTTGATGGGGGCAGGGTAGAAAAAGACTCAATCAGGGTCGAGAGTTATGGGACTGTTGATGAACTAAACTCTTATCTTGGTTTTGCCCGTAATTTTATAAAAGATAAGGAAATAAAAAAGACTATTAAAGATATACAGAGAAAATTATTTAATGTCGGCGGTGAACTGGCCACAGAAGAAAGTGAAAATTTCCCGGAAAAAATAAATGAAAAAGATGTTAATAAAATTGAGGAAATAATAGACCATTATCTGGAACAAATGAATAAAGAAGAAAAATCACGTTTTATTATTCCTGGAAGTAATAAGGGAAGTGCTGCCCTGCATATTGCTAGAACTATTTGCCGTAGAGCAGAAAGGAGAATAACTACTCTGGCTGGACAGGTTGAAATAAATCGCCATCTACAACAATTTATCAATAGACTCTCAGATCTCATCTATACCCTTGCTCGCTATCTGGAAACAGAATTAAGTTATGTAGAATTTAAAAATAATGATCAGGATGAAAAATAATGTGTCCTATTAAATTTCCTGAACTCTACAGGGCAGAATTTATTGAGCGCCCCAATAAATTTATTGTAAACTGTACTTTTAAATCAGACAAAGTTTTTAAAGATTATAATATAGATGACGATATTATCAGTGCTCATCTGCAGGATCCGGGAAAACTACCGGGACTTCTGGAAAAGGGCAGAAATTTATGGCTGCGATATGCCGGCCACCCTGGACGCAAAACAGATTGGTCAGCTGTTCTTGTAGAAAATCCTGAGATAGAAAATAGTTATATATCTCTAAATTCCACACTCCCCAATAGACTGGTAGAAAAAGCTCTGAAGAAAAATGGCTTTAAAGAATTTCGGGACTGGAATTTAATACAAAGCGAATTTACTTATAATACCTCCCGCTGGGATTTTCTATTAAAAAATGATAGGGGAAGGGAAATGCTTCTTGAGGTTAAAAGTGTAACCTGGGCCAGAGATAAAACAGGATTATTTCCTGATACCATTACTGCCAGAGGCAGAAAACATATTGAAAAATTAACAGAATTCCATAAAAAGAAAATATATAAATCGGCTGTATTATTTATTGCTCAGCGCGGTGATATAGACAAAATAAAACCTGCTGCAGACATTGATCCTCAATTTGCCCTTGCACTTAGTAAGGCCAAAAAAGCCGGGGTAAAAATAATGGCCAGAAAAACAAATGCCAATACATCCGAAGTCAAACTTGGAGGTAAAATTCCAGTTATAATACAATGAAAAAATATTTTACTCTACGGGGTATTATACCCTTATTTTTTTTATCTATTTATATTATATAAAGACAAAACAATATTTTTTTTACTAACTGGCAGGACTTTTTTACTAATTTCTAGAATATATTAATATGTTATGTTAAAATTTATAATGTTATTTACACAACAAAATTCTCAAAATTGAAAGGGATATTATGAGTAAAAATAATAAAAAAAAGCTGGGGGAACTACTGGTTGATTTTAATTATATTACTGAAGAACAGTTAAAAGAAGTAATTGAAGAACAGGGAAAAGATGACAGGAGACTCGGTCAAATACTTGTTGAAAAAAATTATATAAAAGAAGATGATTTAAATCAGGTTTTAGAATTTCAACTGGGAATCCCTTATGTTGACCTCTCTAAATTTAATATTAATCCTGGCCTCTCTGAATATATCCCGGAACAACTGGCTCAACGCTATCAGGCAGTTCCGCTGGCTTTAGAAGACAATAAACTCAGTGTTGCTATGAGTGATCCTTCAGATCTGGTAGCGGTAGATGATCTTGAAAGAGCTTCAGGCTATAAAATTGAACCACTAATCGCCACCCAGAAAGAAATAAAAAAAGCCCTGGGTATAATTTATTCTACTTCAGAAGATGATACTGCTGAAGTCTTTGCCAGTTTAAACAATTACCAATCAGGGGAAGAGCCAGAACTGGATGAACTAAAGCAAATGGTAGAAGATGCCCCCATTGTAAGATTAACCAATTTGATAATAAATCAGGCAGTACAGATGAGAGCCAGCGATATTCACATTGAACCCCAAAAAGATAAAGTGCAGGTCAGGTATAGAGTGGATGGAGTGTTAAGAAAAGGTATGGATGCCCCTAAATACTCTCAGGCGGCCTTAATATCACGTTTAAAAATTATAGCCAACCTGGATATTACCAGAAGGCGCATTCCCCAGGATGGACGTGTCAAGTTGAATATAAAGGGGATGGAGGTAGATCTTAGAGTCTCCACTCTACCCACAATTTTTGGTGAAAAGGTAGTTATAAGAATATTAAACAGAGATGAAGGTCTTTTAAATATAGGTAAACTTGGTTTTGAAGGATACAATTATGAAGCTTTAAAAAAACTTACTAAAAAGCCCTATGGCATTTTGCTGGCTACCGGACCTACAGGTAGTGGTAAATCCACTACCCTTTTTGCCATACTTAATCAATTAAATGATATGAAAAAAAATATTATTACAATAGAGGATCCGGTGGAATATCAAATAGATGGTATAAATCAAGTGCAGGCCAATTCAAAAACGAATTTAACCTTCGCCCGTACTTTAAGATCAATATTAAGACAGGACCCGGATATAATCATGGTAGGAGAAATAAGAGATGAGGAAACTGCTCAAATTGCGGTCAGAGCTGCTCTGACCGGCCATCTTGTTTTAAGTACACTGCATACAAACGATGCTGTAAGCTCAATTACCAGGTTAATAGATATGGGGATTCCTCCCTATCTGGTAAGTTCTACAGTAATTGGAGTTATTGCCCAAAGATTATTGCGGCGTCTCTGTAATTCATGTAAGGAAGAAACCTCCCCAGATCCGGAAATTAAAGAATTCCTGGAATTGCAAGATGGTGAAAAGATATTTAAGGCAAAACAAAATGGCTGTGAAAAGTGCAGCCATACCGGTTACAGGGGTAGAATAGCTGTTCAGGAAGTACTGGTTGTAGATGAAAACATGAAAGAACTGATAACTGATTCTGCCAGTGAAAGTAAAATAAAAAATTATGCCCTGGATCAGGGTATGATCACACTCACAGAAGATAGTAAAAATAAAGTTAAAGAAGGTATAACGAGTTATCAGGAGGCAGCGCGAATTATTGTCTAGACAGGGAGTGAAAACATGAAGATAGATGATCTTTTAAAACAGGTTGTGGCTAATGAGGCCATCTCTGATCTCCACATTACTGTTAATTCAAAACCAATTGTAAGATATAATGGAAAATTACAGATATTAAATTCATATCCTGATAAATTTAGTTTTAAAGATCTAGAAATAATAGGAAAGGAACTAACAGATGATGAACAGTGGCAGGAATTTCAAAATAAAGGAGAACTGGATTTCTCCTATAGTGTACCGGGTTTCTCCCGTTTCAGGGTAAATCTCTATCAACAGCGGGGAGCCATCAGTCTGGCTCTCAGGGTTATCCCCCGAGAAATACCAACAATTGATGAACTTGACCTGCCACAGGTTTTAAAAAAACTTGCCCTGCAACGGATGGGACTCATTATCTGTACAGGTCCCACCGGCAGTGGTAAATCAACAACTCTGGCAGCTATGATCGATGAAATTAATACAAAGAAATCCAAACATATACTGACCCTGGAAGATCCAATTGAATATTTACATCAACATCAAAAAAGCATTGTTCACCAGAGAGAGGTCGGTATTGATACCAATAGTTTTGCCGAAGGACTGAGAGCTGCGCTGCGGCAGGACCCGGATGTAATACTCGTGGGTGAAATGCGTGATTTAGAGACAATATCCATAGCCCTGGAGGCAGCAGAAACCGGTCATCTGGTACTGGCCACATTACATACAAACAGTGCCCCCAAGACAATTGACAGAATTATTGATGTCTTTCCCGGTAACCAGCAGGAACAGGTGAGAATTCAGCTTTCCTCAACTCTACGAGGTGTGATTTCCCAGCAGCTTCTTCCCAAAGCAGATAAAGAGGGAAGGGTAGCTGCTATGGAAATACTCATAGGAACACAGGCAGTTAAAAATATAATCAGAGAAGGTAAAAGTCATCAGCTCAAATCTGTTATGCAGACAGGCTCTAAGTACGGAATGATAGTTATGAATAATTATCTTATAAAATTATACCAGAAGGGACTCATAGATAGAGAAACAGCTCTGCGCAGAGCTGATAATCCAGAATATGTCAAAAAACGTATTGATCACCTCAGTTAGAAAGGGGGTTGTAAATTGGCAGTTGAGTTCAAGTACAAGGCTCGCAAACATGATGGGCAAAAACTGACCGGAACCATTGAAGCTGAAAATTCTGAACAGGTTGTAAAACAATTAAAAAACCGTGGATATTATATAACTTCTCTTGAAAAAAAGAAAAAAAATCTGGATTTATCTCAGTATTTTAAATTTAACAAAAGAGTTAAAATAAGTGATTTAGCCGTTTTTAGCCAGCAATTTGCCGTAATGATCAATGCCGGGGTCAGTCTGGTAGAATCACTGGAAATAATGCAAAAACAGATCGACCATCCCCGTCTGGCTGAAGTTGTAAAATCAGTGCAGGAAGATGTAGAGACAGGCTCCAGCCTGGCTGAGGCCCTGGGGAATTATCCCGATGTATTCCCCAGATTATATAGACAATTGATTAGAGCTGGTGAAACAGGGGGTGTGCTTGATGAGGTATTGAACAGGCTTGCCGAACATTATGAAAGACAGGATGAACTAATAAATAAAGTTAAATCAGCTCTTTATTATCCTCTGGTAGTATTACTTGTGGCCATGGCTGTAGTAATATTTCTTGTAGTAAATGTTGTCCCCACCTTTGTCAGTATGTTTTCAGGTCTGGGAGCTCAGCTCCCCCTGCCAACCAGAATGCTTCTAGGGACAAGTACCTTTATCCAAAATTACTGGTGGCTTATTCTAAGTTTTTTTTTATTACTTGCATATGCCTTTTACCGCTTTTATAAAACAAGCAGGGGAAAATACAAACTGGACAGTCTTCTACTCAAAATTCCAGTGATAGGCAATATGTTTAAAAAGATATATCTAGCCCGATTTTCCAGTACACTGGCCATTTTACTTGACAGTGGAGTTGATCTCCTTTCATC
>CAZSTU010000021.1:832-17243 GCA_964609745.1 uncultured Halanaerobiaceae bacterium | reverse complement strand
TGGAGGGGTGCCCGAGTGGCTAAAGGGAGCAGACTGTAAATCTGCCGGCGATGCCTACAGAGGTTCAAATCCTCTCCCCTCCACCATATATAATTTAAAATTATGCGGGAATAGCTCAGCGGTAGAGCATCACGTTGCCAACGTGAGGGTCGCGGGTTCAAATCCCGTTTCCCGCTCCATTTTATTAACAGATAAGCACCGGTAGGTGCTTTTTTTATTTTATATATTATTTCATTTGGTAATATGGAATAGAGGTGTTATACTATAAACAGGTTTAAATAAAGATAATAGTAGGTGATAAAGTGCAGGAAAGATTAACTAAAAATAAGTTTGTTATGGGGATAGGAATAATTATACTGTTTATTGTAGTATTATTTATTTCCCTGAGTATGGGCTCAACCTATATAAGTATTATTGATATTTTTAAATCACTTTTTGGTGATTTAAAAAATACTAATACAGTCATAATTAGAAATATTCGTTTACCCAGAATTATATTAAGTTTTTTTGTTGGTAGCGGATTGGCTGTAGCCGGAGTTGTTTTTCAGGCTGTAATAAGAAATCCAATGGTTGATCCATATATAGTTGGAATTTCAGCAGGGGCGGGTACAGGTGTTTCTTTAGCTATTGTATTTGGTTTTAGTTATTCATTTATGGGATTGGATACACTGCCCCTAATGGCCTTTTTAGGTGCCATTTTTACTGTATATGTTGTTTATCAGTTGGCCAGTGTAGAAGGTTCTATGCCGGTAATGACATTTTTACTGGCCGGAGTTGCTATGGGTTTTGTTTTAAATGCTTTTACATCTTTTTTAATGGTGATTGGTACTGAGGACTTACATAAAATAGTATACTGGTTAATGGGAAGTTTATCGGGCAGCAGTTGGTCAGATATAAAAATGATATTACCATATTATTTATTGGGTATTATACCGATTTTGTTTTATTTAAATGATCTTAATATTATATTGCTTGGTGAAGAAAATGCGCAATATTTAGGAGTAAATGTTGAACGTGTAAAATTAATATTAGTTTCTTGCGCAACACTGGTAACTTCATCTGTAGTGGCAGTAAGTGGGAGTATAGGTTTTGTAGGCCTTGTCATACCTCATATTTCTAGACTTCTTGTTGGACCTGATCATCGTAAATTACTTCCGTTTTCAATATTACTGGGAGGTATTTTTATGATGATTAGTGATGATCTTGCCAGGTGGTTACTTTCTCCCATGGAAATACCTGTGGGAATTATAACTTCTCTGGCTGGAGGACCATACTTTATTTATCTGTTGAGAAAAAAGAAGGAAAAAAGTTGGTGATTTAAGTGTTAGAAATTGAAAACTTAAAATTTAGGTACAAGAATAAAGAAGTATTAAAAAATATTAATCTGTATATTAAACACAGGGATTTTTTAGGAATTATAGGACCGAATGGTTCGGGTAAATCCACTTTACTTAAAAATATCAGTAGAATTGTTTGTCCCAATAAAGGTGTAGTTTATTTAGATGATAGGTTACTACAGGAATATAATAACAGAGATCTTGCAAAAAAAATGGCAGTTGTTCCTCAAGATACCACTCTTAATTTTAATTTTAATGTTTATGATATCATTATGATGGGGCGTAATCCATATCAAAATAGATGGGGAAATATCAGTGAAGAAGATAAAAAAGTTGTTAAAGAAGCTATGTGTCTTACAGATACATATTTTTTACGGGATAAAAATATTAATAATCTTAGTGGTGGAGAAAGACAGAGGGTAATAATTGCGAGGGCACTGGCTCAAAAACCTGATCTTTTACTTCTGGATGAACCGACTTCCAGCCTCGATATAAATTATCAGGGTGAGATTTTTGATCTTCTGACTGATTTAAATCAAAATTTGGATTTGACAATAATTGTAGTTTCTCATGATCTTAATCTATCAAGTCAGTATTGTGACGAATTGATATTATTATATGAAGGTGAAATTTTTGAAGCAGGCACACCAGAAGAAGTTTTAACTCCTCAGAATATTAAAGCCGTTTATAAAACAGAAGTGATTATAAAAGAAAATCCCCTTACAGATCGTCCATATGTAACTTTAATCCCCCGTGACTACCAGCAAAAATGTAATTTACCCGGCCATAAAGAAAGAATTCATGTAATCGCTGGAGGGGGGTCAGGCAAAGAATTGTTAAAATTACTACACCGTAATGGTTATAGAAATGTTAGCTGTGGAGTTTTAAACCAGGGAGATCGTGATTGGGAGGTTGCAAAGCGTTTAAATATGGAGGTTGTTGAAATACCGCCTTTTGCTTATATAGATAAAAAAAGCATGGAAAAAAATAAAGAAATGTTAAAAAAAGCTGATGTGATATTGATAAGCAAAACACCATTTGGTCACGGAAATCTTGCTAATTTAACGGTTTTAACAGAAATAAATAATAATATACCGATATTTATTATAGAGCCAAAAAATGTTGAAGACCGAGATTATACTGGTGGTAAAGCAATTGAAAATTTCAATAAAATTTTGTCCCGAGAAAACAGTCATGTTGTTGATAAAAACAATTTAATTGAAAAAATTGAAGAAGTGTTTGATCAATAATTTGAATTATTAATATATATTAGATATACTATCATAAAAGATTAAAGTTTAAATTATTATTTTATTTGAAGGGTAAGGTTTTAATATATGATAAAAGCAGCTTCATTTGAAGATGAATTTTTTGTAGTTTTAACTTTGCAGGGAAAAGTATTAAGAGTTTTAGACCGAATACAAAGATTGATCGCTGAACATTATCAGTTATATGTCGGTGAAGATTATCCTGAATTACACATTACTATTGACAGAATAAAAAAAGAAGGAGCTCAAGAAGCGGGATCTATTATACAAAATTTTGCCAGAAATGCTAAGACTGTTGAAATAGCTATAGAAGAATTGGATTGTTATAAGATGAATCAAAGCAGCCGTTTTCTTGTTATGGATGTGGTAGAAACTGAATCACTAAATGGATTTAGTCAAAAAATCCACAAAAAATTAAAACAAAAAGGCTTATCAACTATTAAAAATTATGAAGAGTGGAAATATCATATAACAATAGTTAATAATTCTTTTGCAGGTAATCCTATAAAAGACGAGGATTTTTCTGAATTATGTCAGTTTATCAAAGGAGTTAAAACCCCATATTATTGCAATGCCAGAACAGTAGAAGTCTGGCGTCCAACTCTTGATCCTGATAATAAAGTAGTCGAATCAATAAAATTGCCTTCAGAGGAGTTGAAAAACATGAGCAAATTTAAAGGATTTATTTTTGATCTTGATGGAGTTATCACCGATACAGCCGAATATCATTATCAAAGCTGGAAAAGGCTTGCAGATGAAGAAGGAATAGATTTTGATAGAGAAAAGAATGAAAGATTGAGAGGAGTTTCGCGAAGAAAATCACTGGAAATAATTCTGGAAGGTCATAACGTTAGTGAGGAAGAAATAAAAGAAATGATGGATCGAAAAAATGGATATTATCAGGAGTTAATAAACAATATTGATAGTGAAGATATTTTGGCGGGCGCAGATTCACTTATAGCTAAATTAAAGAATAAAGGGTTTAAAATAGCTGTAGCTTCAGCAAGCAAAAATGCTCGTCCTGTTATTGAAAATTTGGGTATAAAGGATCTATTTGAAGTAATATCAGATGGAAATAGTGTAGAGAATACCAAACCGGCTCCGGATTTATTTTTACACACTGCTCAAAAGTTAAGATTAAAGCCATCCGAATGTGTTGTAATTGAAGATGCTGCTTCCGGTATTAAGGGAGCACTAAGAGCAGGTATGACAGTTATAGGTGTTGGGCCTGCAGAAAGAGTGGGAGAAGCAGATTATGTTTTTGAAAGTGTTGAAGATATAAAAATTAATGAAATTATATGATTTTTATTAAACCCTGCAGTTTTCTAAAAAACCGCAGGGTTAACCATTTTCTTTCACTTTTTGTTGAATATTTTTTTCCAGAATGATTTTTTCGTTTTATTGTTTTTATAAGAGATTGTATTAATTTTTCCCGTTATTTTTATTTCAGAATCTTCAAGATTTAATTTTTGCATATTTAATTCTTTTCCAAGTATATTTATTATTCCCTGACTGGATTTTATGATTACTTTATCGTCATTAAAATTTATTACTTCCAGTATACCAGTCATTTTTAATCTTTTGCAGTCTATCATTGATAAATCATGTTTGTTGTTTTTTTTCTCCTGCATTTTATTCCTCCCCTCATTTAATTCTTTTATCTAATACATATTGCAATTTTTTCTTGTTTATTAATATTTAGCAGGAGTTTTGTTTTTAATGAAGAAATTGATAAAGTGAGTTCTTTGGTTTTAATGGGAACAGTAGGTTTTAATGTCTCTAGTATTGTTTGAGCAAATTTATGCAAAACAAGAGTTAATGACAGAGTTACTTAAATACCGGTTAACATGTTTACACACTTTTTGCCTTTCCCTGCATAATATATAATAGGGGAGGGTATAACATGAAATTGATAATAAGTCAGATTTATGTATTTATCATTATGTTATTATTTGGTCTGGGGTTAAATGGAATATATTTATTGTATTATAGGAGTATTAGAGAAATTTTCAATGATAATTTATTATTATGTGGATTATTTGATATACTGTTGGGAATAATGGCTGGTGTTTTGGGGTTTATTTTACTATTCAATATAAATTATGGTGAAGTTCGAATATTTACATTTATTGCTATTGCTCTTGGAGCCTGTCTGGGTCATTTATTATTTAAAGGTATTTTAAGCAGGTTATGAGGGGGGATGATCTATGTCAAAAAAAGTATTAATCATTATTTTGGTTGTATTGCTGATTTTTATGGGGACAAAATTTTATAGAAATGCAGTCAGGATAAATGAATTAGAAAATGAAATCTCAAATTTAAATAAAGATATTGAGAATACCCGGGAAGAAAATGATGAAATGGAATTAATGCTGGAAAATATTGATGAAGATGAATTTATTGAAAAAATGGCCAGAGAAAAATTAGGACTGGTTAAGCCAGGAGAAATATTATTAATTCCTGTAGAAAAAGAAGAAGAATAGAGAAAAGAGGTGTTGGAGAATTTTATGTCGGGGAAAATTATATCACACATAGCAGAGGAAAACAGTTATTCACAAAAACAAATTAAGGCAGTAATTAAACTTCTTGATGAAGGTAATACTGTGCCTTTTATAGCCCGTTATCGCAAAGAAATGACGGGTAGTTTAACTGAAGAAGAGATAAGAGATATTAAAGAAAAACTAAATTATTTAAGAAAATTAGAGAAGAGAAAAAGAGAAGTAATTAGATTAATTGCAGAACAGGATAAGTTAACTGATGAATTAAAGGAAAAAATAGAAAATACTAAAAAACTGCAGGAAATCGAAGATCTTTATCGTCCGTATAGGCCAAAAAGAGAAACAAGGGCAAGTAAAGCTAAAAATAAGGGTTTAGAGCCTCTGGCAAAAATTTTCTGGGAACAAGAAAGAAAAACTTCAGTACAAAAACTGGCAAAAAAATACTTAAATCCGGAAAATGATTTAGATGTACTTGAAGATGTTCTCAACGGAGCCAGGGATATTATAGCTGAGTGGATTTCAGATGATGCTGATATAAGAAAAGATATTAGAGCATTTAGTTATAAAAAAGGTGTAGTAAAAACTGAGGTACGAAATAAGGGCAAAGACGAAAGAAAAACATATCAGTTATATTATGATTATGAAGAAAAAGTTAGCTCTCTTCCCCCACACCGTATTCTGGCTATAAATAGAGGTGAGAAAGAAGAAATATTAAGGGTAAAAATTTTAGTGGATGAAGAAAAAGTACATAAAATGATAGAGGAAAAGACAATAACTGATATTGAATCACCTTATTGTGAACAAATAAAAATGGCCATTAAAGATGCATATAAAAGATTGATTGGACCTTCAATTGAAAGAGAAATCAGGAATCATCTCACAGAAAAGGCAGAAAAACATGCAATTCAAGTTTTTGGTAAAAACCTTCGTTCGCTTCTTTTACAGCCGCCATATAAAGGACATGTAGTGATGGGTATAGATCCTGCTTTTCGTACTGGTTCAAAAGTTTGTGTTGTAGATGAAATGGGTGAACTGCTGGATGTAAATACTATTTATCCTCATCCACCACAATCAAAGAGGGAAGAAGCTGAAGAAACTATTAAAAAAATGGTGGAAAAACATAATGTAGATTCAATTGCCATAGGTAATGGTACTGCTTCTAGAGAAACAGAATATTTTATAGCCGATTTAATTAAAGATGGAGTTGATGTAAAGTATATTATTGTTAATGAGGCTGGAGCTTCTGTTTATTCAGCTTCTGAATTGGCCAGGGAAGAATTACCAAAACTTGATGTATCGATGCGCGGGGCGGTTTCTATAGCTAGACGTCTGCAGGACCCTCTTGCAGAATTGGTAAAAATAAATCCTCGTTCAATTGGAGTTGGATTGTATCAACATGATATAAATGAAAAAAGTCTCGAACAGTCTTTAAAAAAGGTAGTAGAATCAGTAGTAAATTATGTAGGAGTAGATGTAAATACCGCTTCACCAGCTCTATTAAAATATGTTGCCGGAATTAATAGTAATGTTGCCCATAATATTGTAGAACACAGACGGGAAAATGGGCCTTTTAGAGAGAGAAGAGAATTAAAAGATGTTTATAGACTGGGCCCTAAAACTTTTAAACAGTCGGCAGGGTTTATCCGGATTTTTTCAAATGAAGATCCCCTGGCATGTACTCCAATTCACCCGGAATCATATGGCATAGCAAAAAAATTGCTTGCTGAACTTGATTTTGAAATCAAAAATTTAACTAATTCAAATAAATTAAATGACTTAAAAGAATTATTATCAGATATAGATCTTTGCAAAAAGGCTGATAATTTGAGAGTTGGTCTACCAACTCTCAAAGATATTATAAAGGCTTTAAAAAAACCCGGGCGGGATCCCAGGGAAGAATTGCCCAGGCCGATTTTTAGAGAAGATATTCTAAAAATTGAAGATTTAAAGACTGATATGGTTTTGCAGGGAACAGTGCGTAATGTTGTTGATTTCGGTGCATTTGTGGACATCGGTGTGAAGGAAGATGGCCTGGTTCATATTTCTGAAATGAGCCATGAATATGTAGAAAATCCACTGGATTATGTACAGGTAGGAGATATTATACAGGTTAAAATTATCGGAGTGGATCAGAATAGAAAAAGAATATCACTTTCAATGAAATTATAATAATTTGGATTTCAAATTTGACAGATGGTAAGAGGTAAGTTATAATAGAGGTAATCTTAATAAATTTGAGGAGGAATTTTGTAAGTATGTCCATTGAGGTCGGAGAAACAGTTGAAGGAAAAGTTACAGGCATTACAAATTTCGGGGCTTTTGTAGAGCTTCCCGATGGGGATACTGGTTTGGTACACATTTCAGAAGTTGCCAATACCTATGTAAAAGATATTTCAAACTATCTGAAAAAGGATGAAAAGGTGAAGGTTAAGGTTATTAATATTGATGATGATGGGAAAATTGGTTTATCCATTAAACAGCTTGAGGATCCTTCTGACAGAAGGGATCATGCTCCTAAAAGATCTTTTGAAGATAAGATGGCTGATTTTTTGAAACAAAGTCAGGAACGTCAACAGGATTTAAGAAGACAGGAAGCAAAGCGCGGTGGTAATTACGATAACTAATTATAAATTCTGAAATTATAGTTTACTCTATAAATATAAATTTTTAAAAAACATCCTCCGCTGAGGGGGGTGTTTTTTTATGGGAGGAGATTATGAGATCCATAACTGAAAGAGAATTGAAAATAATTGAATATCAGTTAGGGCGAAAACCTACAAATTTATTGGCTATTGCCCTTTATTGTCCTTATAACAGACCGGCAGTTTTGCTGACAAATCCTTATGAAAATGATAAAGTTTTTCCCACACTTTATTGGCTAAGCTGTCCTAAAATGGTAAAAAAGGTAAGTAAGCTTGAGGATGAAGGATTGGTTCAACAATTAACTATCAAACAAAAAAGGGAGCAAGAATTTAGTAAAAAAATGGAAGAAGCTCATATAGAGTATGCTCAAAAAAGAATGTTTTATTTACAAACTTTAAAAATTGATTTGAAAAATTTACCGATAAATATTAGAGACGTTTTAGAGAATTCTGGCGTGGGTGGTATAAGAAAAAAAGAAGGTATAAAATGTCTTCATGCTCATCTGGCCGATTATATGGTGAACCAAAATAATCCAGCTGGAAGAATAGTTTTTGAAATGGTGGAATGGCCACTTTATTGTGATTATTGTCCTGAAAATAAAAACGCGGGAGGATGAAGTTATATGAAGATGGCTGCAATTGATGTGGGCACAAATTCTTGCAGGCTTTTAATAGCGATAAAAAAGAACGATGACTATAAAGTTTTGAAAAAAAAATTAATAACTACCCGTCTTGGAGAAGGGGTTGACGACAATAAATATTTAAAAAAAGAAGCAATAGACCGAACTATCTCTGCTCTGGGAAAATTCAATTCATTGTTAAATAAGTATAATGTTAAAAAAGTCGGAATGGTGGGTACAAGTGCACTTCGTGATGTGGTTAATTCTGATGTTTTTGTAAAGAAGGTTAATAAAACAACAGGTTATAATATAAAAATAATATCTGGGGCTGAAGAAGCACGTTTAAATTATTTGGGTGTAAAAACAGATACTAATTTATCAGAATTCATGGTAATGGATATAGGTGGAGGAAGTACAGAATTTATCTGGCCCGAAGATGGCAAAATAAACTATAAAAGTATTAATATAGGAGCAGTAAGGCTGACTGAAAGATTTATTGTAAATCCATCAGAAACAGTAAAATATTTTGAGGAAAAAAGTATGAAAGAAGAAATATATGATAAAATCTCTATAATTAGTAAACATAATTTATCAAAATATGAATTGGTTGGAGTGGGGGGAACTATTACAACTCTGGGTGCAATGGAAGAAAAACTGGAGGAATATAAGAGTGAAATTATACATAATTATAAATTAAATCTAGATGAAGTTAAAGAGTGGCAATACAGACTTAAAGAAATGAATATTAATGATAGAAAAAAAGTAAAAGGACTGCAACCTAAAAGAGCTGATATTATTGTTGCAGGTGTAACTATTTTGCAGGAGTTTATGAAAGAAATGGGATATTATAATTTATATATTAGTGAAAGGGATATTTTATTTGGTATATTAGAGAGATTAACTAAACAAAATTAAATTAGCTATTGACAAACTCACGGTAAGATTATATAATAAATTGAAATCATCAATGATGAGCAGTAATATTATGTTAAATATATTATATGATCTAAAGGAGGAATATTATGAATCTTTCAGAAGCTGAATACAAGACATTATTAATTCTAACCAGATATGATAAACCAATTGGTTCGGGTACTATTAGCAGTAAAATTACCGAAGACAAAAGTATAGATGAATCATTGAGTGAAGCTACAGTTGGCAGGTTATTGAGAGGTCTTGATCATAAGGGATATACTGAAAAAGTAGGATTTCAGGGAAGAAAAGTTACTAAAGAAGGCAAAAGAATAATAGAGAAATATCAAATAGAAAAGGAAAAAAAGAAGGAGATGGAAAAGTTTATTAATCTTAGTCGTGCAGAAAAAAAAGATGAATTATTAGATCTTCTTGTAGCCCGTAGAGCAATAGAAAGTGAAACTGCTCGTTTGGCTGCGATGAATGCCAGTGAACAGGACGTAAACCTCTTGCGAAATATTATCAATGTTGAAACTGGTTTGAAAGGAACACAAATAGATGTTAAATTTCATCGTACTCTTGCCGACATATCAGGAAATGAGTCTTTAACAACTGTTTTAAAATTAATTAAGACAGATCATTATTTTAATCCCATCTTTGAATATATGCAGGAAAAGATAGGTAATAAAATAACTAGAGATCATAAGGAAATTTTAAAAGCTATCTCAGCTAATGATCCATCTCGAGCTGAAAGTGCAATGGTAGAGCATATAAATAACACTATTGATGATGTTAATCAATACTGGCAGGCAGCAAAAGATCAAGCCTAATTTATATTTTTGTGTTTTATTTAAAATTATATTGTAATATTTTCAAATAATTATTGGAATGCATTCCCCTTTTTATCGACAATTTTATTTTTAATTGTGAGTTATAATTAGTAAGGGGGGATGCACAAATGGAACAAAAAGAAATGAAAAATAAAGAAGAATATACTTATTCATTTAAACCTGTAAGGACTTTAACCCTGTATTATAAATATTTTATATATCCAATTTTGGGTTTTTTTATGGGACAGGCTGAAATGTCTTTTGGATTTCATATATTTTCAGTGATTTATTTGTTATTTTTTTTAGAAACTCCAAAATTGTTTATAATAAATATTGTGGGTGTGACTTTGGGGCTTTTGTGGCAGGGAGAAATTTTCAGCTTAGTCTACCCTGCTGGAATAATACTGGGAATATTTGTTTGTAAACTTATTTTTAAAGTATCAAATAAAAAAAATAGTGTTATTTTAGCCCTTTCTATTTCCGGATCATTGTTGATGCTGGCTTTATTTTTGAATGAGTACAGGGGTTTATTATTATATCATCAGTTGATGAGTACCGGGGAAGCAGTTCTTTTATTTTTTTTGATTCTTTTAATTAAAAATAGTGTTATTGAAAAGGGAATGAATGAATATTCCAACTTAAATATAATACTTTTGTCTTCAGTTTTTGCTATTTTACTCGGAATTGTATCTTTTTTTTCTTATGAAAAAATTATCATAGAAACTATTTTAATTATTTTTGTAGCATATTTTGCAAATTACAGGGGTATACATTGGGGAGTTTTTCTGGCAGGAATTTATTCAGTGCTTTTTTATTTTACTGGTCATATACCACAAATGAGTATAGTAAAAATAATTATATTTGCTATTATGGGAGGGATATTTCCTTCATTCAGAAAAGTATTTTTACTGGGTGGGCTGGGTCTGGCTTTCTTTGTTTTTTCCGGACTTGTATCTTCTATGTATGAATTACAAATAACAGCAGGTGAGACTTTAATTGCAGCAATAGTTATGTTAATAATCCCTCTGAAATATGGACAAAAGTATATGGATTATTTTTATTATTCACCGGACAATTTAATAAAAACATCAAAGTATAGTCATTCCCATTATTATCAATTTTTTGAGCAGCGAATAAAAGAATTAAGTCTTGTTTTCTCTGAATTAAGTACTACTTTTAGTGAAGTAATTCCAGAATCTGAAGATGAGCAATATAAAAGAAAAGAAGATTATATTTTTCTTTTTAAACAAAATAATTGTCAGAAGTGCAGTAAGCGAATATACTGCTGGCAAAATAATGCCAGAAATACAAAAAGAGGGCTTTTTGAAACTTTAAATTTAATAGAAAAAAATGGTTTAAAATCATTACCAGGTAAGACTATATTAAACAATTGTCCTGATTTAAAAAGGGTCATTTTGGGTGCAGGTAATTCTTATAATTTATATCAACTGAATAATTTTTGGCGTGAAAAGATTATTGATAAACAAAAAGTAATTACTGAACAATTAAAGGGTGTTGGTGATTTGCTTTGTAATTTTTCTTTACATCAGGATCTTGAAATTAATTATGAATTGGTTTTTAGAAATATACGCAATAAAATGATAATAAATGAATTAGAAGTATATGATATAAAACTTTATCCAGATTTTAATTCCGGCAAAGTTAATCTTTATCTTAATATTGAACCTTGTACGGGCAATGAACCCTGTTCTTTCCAAATACCCGGTTTAATCCAGAGTGAATTTAACAAAAGATTTAGATTAATTAATAAAAAATGTGGAAATAGATTGAAAGACAAACCCTGTTATATTAAATATGGAGAATGTGGTAAATTCAAACTGGAATCATCATTTAAACAGTTTTCATATCAAAAAGTTTGTGGAGACAGCTTTCTTTATAATAAACTTGGTAATGGGCAGGATCTTGTGGCTTTAAGTGATGGTATGGGCACAGGTGAATCTGCAGCAAAAGAAAGTAGAGCTGCTATTAGATTACTTCAAAGAATTATTTCAGCAGGTTTTGAACAGGAACTAGCAGTTGACATAATAAATTCAGCATTGTTTTTAAGAAATCAAAAAGAAAACTTTACAACTCTTGATATTTTATTTTTTAATACTTTTACCGGTGAGGCAATTTTTAATAAAATTGGTTCTGTATCCAGTTTTATTAAGAGGGGTTCAAAAATTTTTGAGATTAAACCCTCATCTATTCCTGTAGGAATTTTAAAAGATATAAAATCTACATTTGTGAAAAGACAATTACAAAAAGACGATATTGTAATTATGATCTCGGACGGAGTGCTTGAAACTTTAAGTAGTGCAAATAATAATGAAAAAAGTTTTCTCCGCCTATTACAGGGAGTTGCAATTGATGACCCGGATACATTATCTGAGTTTATCAAAGACAAATTATTTGCAGATAGTGCAATTTTTGATGATATAACAATCATTATTTTGAAAGTAAAAGAAATTAGGAAAAAAAGCAGGAAAATAACCTTTTAACATAGAATAAATTTGATAAAGGAGTTATAAAAGGGAGAAATGTGTTTTGAGTATTTATAGTAAATTCTTAAATTTTATTAAAAAGTATGATCTAATAAAAGAAAATGATAAGATCTTACTGGGTGTCTCCGGGGGACCTGATTCGTTGACAATGCTTGATTTATTTGCTAATTTAAAAGATGATTTTTATCTTGATATTAGTATTTTTCATTTAAATCATTGTTTTAGAGAAGCAGCAGCAGATGAAGCTGCTTTTGTTAGTAATGTAGCAAATAATTATGGTTTTTCCTGTTATATTGAAAAAGTAGATGTTCCCCAAATTATAGAAAAAGAGAAATTATCGGCGGAACAGGCTGCCAGGAAAGTGCGTTTTAAATTGATGAAAAAATGGGCAGACAGATTAGATATAGATAAAATTGCCCTGGCTCATAATAAAAACGATCAGGTGGAAACTGTTTTTTTACATTTAATACGTGGCAGCGGAGTATCGGGCCTTAGAGGGATTGACCCATTAGGTAAATATGATGGTTATGTAATTATTCATCCCCTTTTGAATATTTATCGTTATGAAATTGAAAAATACTGTAGAGAAAAAGGTTTAAATCCGAGACGTGACCCTTCAAATGAAAAAACAATTTATACCCGCAATAAAATACGGCATGAACTTATACCTTATATAGAAACAGAAATAAATGAGGGAATTAAAAGTGTAATTTACAGAATGGCTGATATTGTCCGTGTTGAAGATGATTTTTTGGAAAAGGTAGTAGAAAATAAATTTGAAGAAGTAAAAATTAAAGAAAGTAAAAGTAGAATTGTACTGGATAGAGACAGGCTTCAAAAAATTCATACTGCCTTAATACGTCGTTTATTGAGAAAGGTGGTTTATAAATTAAAAGAAGAATCTGCAGATATATATTTTCAACATTTAAAAGATTTGCAGTGGCTAATTTTTGTTGGTGAAACGGGCAAAAAACTTTCTTTGCCCGGTGAAATAATTGCAAAAAGATCATATAATAAAATTATATTCTCCCGTGGGGAAATAGAGGTTTCTAAAAAGATGATAAAATTTGAAGGAAAACTGGCTATTAATGACAGAATTATTTTACCTGACGATAGTAGTATAAGTTTTCATATAAAAAGAAAAGGGTATGACTGGCAGTCTAATAATAATAGTTCTAACTGTTTTTTTGACCCTGATTATGTGGAACTACCCTTGTTTGTTAGAACAAGAAAGCCTGGAGATAGATTTAAACCACTTGGTATGAAGGGATTTAAAAAGTTAAAAGATTTTTTTATAGATGAAAAAATCCCTGCTAAAAGACGGGATGAAATTCCTCTGGTACTTGACAATAGAGAAAGGATAATCTGGGTTGCAGGTATGAGAATGGATGATAGGATGAAGATAACAGATAAAACAGTCGAGATAGGTGAATTAAAATATTGGAGAAAGGATGATTTAAATGAGTAATAGTGTATTGGATAAAGATATTGCCCGGGTAATAATACCCGAGGACAAGCTACAAACAAGGATTGAGGAATTAGGTAAAGAAATTACCGACAGTTATAATAAAAATGATGAAATTATAATGGTAGGTATTTTACGAGGAGCTGTGATTTTTATGGCTGATCTGGCTCGTTATATTAATCTTCCTGTTACTTTTGACTTCATGGATGTGTCAAGTTATGGTAAGGGCACGACTACTTCAGGGGTTGTACGCATATTAAAAGATTTGGAAGAGAATATAGAGGGTGAAAAAGTTTTAATTGTTGAAGATATTATGGATACCGGTATTACCTTAAACCATGTAATAGAGATGTTGAAAACCAGAAATCCTGAAGATATAAAAATTGTTACACTTCTTGATAAACCCGAAAGGAGAATTGAAAAAGAAATTACAGCTGATTTTAATGGATTTGAAGTACCGGATGAATTTGTTGTTGGATATGGTCTGGATTATGCAGAGAAATATCGCAATTTGCCTTATATTGGTATTCTTAAGGAAGAGTTATATAAATAGTTTGCTTTAATATAGCTATATTTATCATTTACAAACTATTATTGTTGTGGTATAATACTTTACTGTATATAGAGAATCTGTGAGAGGAGGTCTTTGAAACTTGAACAATTTTATTAAAAATATAGGTTTTTATTTAGTTCTTATAGCTATTTCAATTTTGATTGCTAATTTTTTTATGCAACAAGGTCCACAGCCTATGGAAAATTTTACTTATACAGATTTACTGAATGAAGTGGAAGACGGAAATATTAACAAAATAACTTTTATAGGGAATGAAAAAGTGGAAGGTACACTTAACAATAGAGAGTTTAGTGTAGACATACCACCAGAGTCAGTGCCGCATTTAATGCAGGAGCTTAGAGATAGCAATGTGGAAATTGCTACTAAACCCAAGCCATCTGCACCCTGGTGGATGAATATACTGGGCTATGTCTTACCTATCTTGATTTTAATTGTAGCCTGGGTTTTTATTATGCAAAGGATGCAGGGCGGCGGAAGTAAAATGATGTCTTTTGGGAAAAGTAAAGCGAAGTTGAATGAAAATAAAGAAGAAGTAACATTTGATGATGTGGCCAATTATGAAGAAGTAAAGGAAGAGCTACAGGAAGTAGTTCAGTTTTTAAAAAATCCGCAGAAATTTTCTCGGCTTGGTGCCGAAGTGCCTAAAGGAGTTTTATTGGTTGGTCCCCCGGGTACGGGTAAAACACTTATGGCAAAGGCGGTAGCCGGAGAAGCAGGAGTACCGTTCTTTTTCATAAGTGGTTCTGATTTTGTAGAAATGTTTGTCGGCGTTGGTGCGTCAAGAGTGAGGGATCTTTTTGAAAAAGGAAAAGAAAATTCTCCATGTATTATTTTTGTAGACGAACTTGATGCTGTTGGACGACAGCGTGGTGCCGGTGTGGGTGGCGGCCATGATGAAAGAGAACAAACCCTTAATCAGCTTTTAGTTGAAATGGATGGGTTTGAACCAAATGAAGGTATAATTTTGATGGCGGCGACTAATAGACCGGATGTTCTTGATCCTGCTTTGCTTCGCCCTGGACGTTTTGATCGTCAGGTGTTAGTAGATAAGCCTGACTATAAAAGCCGTGAGGCTATATTAAAGATTCATATCCGCAATAAGCCGGTGGCAGATGATGTTAATACGGAGATACTGGCTAAGAGGACGCCTGGATTCACAGGGGCTGATATGGAAAACCTTGCAAATGAAGCTGCGATTATGGCAGCTCGACGCAACAAAGAAGTTATTACAATGCTGGAATTTGATGATGCTATTGACAGAGTAATTGCAGGTCCTGCTAAAAAAAGTAGAGTTATTTCTGATAAAGAAAGGGACATTGTTTCATATCATGAAACAGGCCATGCCCTTCTGGGAGAATTACTGGAAAATGCAGACCGCACTCATAAAGTATCTATTATACCGAGGGGACGTGCAGGTGGTTTTACAATTAATTTACCCGAAGATGATAAAAACTTTGTTACCAAAAAGGAATTACTTGATATGGTAACATCACTTCTGGGTGGACGGGTTGCTGAAGAAATTTTTCTTGATGATATCAGCACTGGTGCTCAAAATGACCTGGAACGTGCCACAAGAATAGTAAGAGCAATGGTTACAGAATATGGAATGAGTGAGAAGTTAGGTCCATTGACTCTCGGCCAGAAACATAATCAGCAGGTTTTTCTCGGTAGAGATCTTGGCCGGGAAAAGAATTACAGTGAGGAAGTGGCAGCTGAAATAGATCAGGAAGTTAGTAATATTGTGGAAGAATGCTATCAAAA
>CAZSTU010000021.1:0-822 GCA_964609745.1 uncultured Halanaerobiaceae bacterium | reverse complement strand
CCTTCCAAAGTATGAAAAATTATTAAAAGAAAAGGCTTCAACTGTGGAAAAAATTGTTAGGGAACTTAAAAAACGGGAAACCTTAACAGGAGAACAAAAACAAAAGATAATGGAAGGCAAACCACTGGATGAAGAGGAAAACTCCGATGAAGAAAAAGAAGAAAATTATATGGAAGAAGATAAACAGCAGGATAACAACTCTCGGGAGGGTTCTTCGCGTCAGGAAAGTAGTAATAGTATAGAGGAAACGGCCATGAAAAGTGAAAATGATGATATAGATTAACTGAAAGCCGGCAAACCGGGAGATGAAACCGTATGTTATCCCTGAAACAGAGCTTAACTAAGAAAAAGTTATATAATATAATTTCTAACGGAAGCAGAATTTTATTCGCTTCCGTTTTTTTATTTTAATATATTAAAGGAAAGAAGATTTCAGGGGAAAGGGGTGGGATAATGATAGAAATTTCCGGAAAAAATTTGACTATTGAAAAAGTTGTAAGAGTGGCCAGACATAAAGAAAAGATAAAAATTGGTGATTCTGCTATTAAAAAAATTAAAAAATCGAGACAAATGGTTGAGGATCTGGTAAAAAATGAAGAGATAGTTTATGGAATAACTACTGGATTTGGCAGATTTAGTGATCAAAAAATTTCTAATACTGAAACTTTAAAATTACAGGAAAATTTAATTAAAAGCCATGCTGCAGGTTGTGGAGAACCTCTTGCAGAAGAAGTAGTAAGAGCAATGATGTTGCTTAGGATTAATAATCTTGCTCTGGGACACTCAGGAATTAGATATAAGACCTTAAGATTACTGGTTGAC
>CAZSTU010000020.1:0-17465 GCA_964609745.1 uncultured Halanaerobiaceae bacterium | reverse complement strand
AAGGGACATCAACTCATACATATAGCCCGGTCTGTCTACAGTAGTCATATCAGATATATTAATGACTGATATGCTCTCCTGATTTGTGGATAATAACAATTTATCTCTCTGGTTTACCGGTATAACTGCCTGTAAATTATAATTACTGGCAGCAGCAATATTTAATCCTCGACCATTGCGTTTTTGTAGAGTAAAGTTTTCTATCTTTGATTTGTTACCCTTACCTGATTTAGTGATTGCTGCAATAAATTGTTTGTCTTCTATTTTGTTCATACTTTTAACTCTATCATTTTTATATAAATTTATTCCTTTATAACCTTTAGTGTTTCTTCCCGTTCCATTTATAGAATTGCCCTTAAAGCGTATAGCCTTACCGTGTTTTGTTCCCAGAATTATCTCATCATTACTATCAGTTATTATAGTATCTATTACTTCATCTCCAGAGTTTAATTTTATTGCTTTAATTTTATTGTAGGTTGTTTGATATTCTTTACCCATTGTTTTTTTAACCATACCTTTTGCTGTGGCCAGAGTTATAAATTTTTCTTTATTTTTTTCATTAAGACATACTGTTCCGATAATTTTTTCTTTCAGGGGGATATTCAAGTACTTATTTAAACTTTCTCCTGTGGAAAGCCCATGATGTTCTGAAATATTATGTATTGGTAAAGAATAGACATTACCTGAGCTTGTAAAAAATAAAAGATTATCTAGAGATTTCCCTTCCAAAATATTAATTATATAATCTTTTTTAGCTGCCCTAATATTATTTAAATCATCAGTTCTTTTAATATTGTGCCTGTAGGAAAGAGATACTAACGCTTCTTTTTCTTTGATTAAGTCTTCCTTGTCTATTACCGCTTTGCTTTCATCTTCAATTATTTCAGTTTTTCTTTTATCTGCAAATTTTTCTTTTATTTCATTTAGTTCATCTTTTAATACTTCATTTAATTCAGTTTCATCTGATAATATTTTATTATATTTATCAATTTTTTCCTGAAGTTTTTCTGCTTCAACTCTTAATTTTTTTATTTCCATACCAACTAAACGCTGTAATTTCATATCGAGTATAGCTTTAGCCTGCTTATCACTTATTTTAAGATTATTTATTAATTTTTCCTTTGCTTCAGACGGTGATTCAGATCTGCGTATTATTGTAATTACTCTATCCAGATTATCGACTGCCTTTATTAATCCTTCAACAAGATGAAGCCTTGCTTTAGCCTTTTTTAATTTAAATCTGGTTCGTTTGGTTATTACTTCTTGTCTGAATTCTATAAAGTGTTTAAGCATAGTTTTAATATCCATGACTTCAGGTCTATTCTGATTAAGAGCTAATAAATTAATTCTAAAATTGGTCTGTAAGGAACTGTATTTAAAAAGGCGATTTAAAACAATTTCACCGTCTGCCCCTCTTTTTAGATCAACAACAATTCTCATTCCTTCCTGGTCAGATTCATCCCGTATATCTGTAATATTATCAATTTTATCTTTTTTTACCAGATCTGCTATTTCTTCAATTAATTTAGCTTTATTTACCTGATAGGGAAGTTCGGTGATTATTATCTGGCGTTTTCTTCCATTTTTTTCTAGATGAGCTCTTGCTCTTAAAGTGATTTTTCCTTTACCAGTTTTGTATGCTTTTTTAATGCCTTCTGTCCCTACTATTTTAGCACCAGTAGGAAAATCAGGGCCGGGCATTTTTTGAATTATTGTATCAAGACGGGCATTTGGGTGTTTTATTAAATGTTTTAATACATTAATTACTTCCTTCAGATTGTGAGGTGGAATACTGGTGCTCATTCCTACTGCAATACCGCTTGCTCCGTTAACCAGAAGGTTGGGTATTTTACTGGGTAAAACATCAGGTTCTTTTAATGAATCATCAAAATTGTCGCTAAAATCAACAGTTTCCATTTTTATATCTTTAAGAATTTGAGAGGAAAATTCTGTTAAACGCGCCTCTGTATATCGCATAGCAGCGGGACTATCTCCATCAATAGAGCCAAAGTTGCCATGTCCGTCTATGAGAGGATAACGCTGGTTAAATGGCTGAGCCATTCTCACCATGGCATTATATACTGCAGCATCTCCATGTGGGTGGTATTTACCCAGAACTTCACCTACAATTCTAGCAGACTTTTTATGAGGCTTATTATGGGTTAGCCCTAACTCATGTGAAGCATAAAGTATTCTTCGGTGAACAGGTTTTAAACCATCTCTTACATCAGGTAAGGCTCTACTGACTATTACACTAAGAGAATAACTTAAATAGGAATCTTTCATTTTATCTTCAATAGCAACAGGTGTTATCTCGGTCATACTAAATCTCCTTTCCCATCTTACAGATTATAATAGTTTATTCATATTTGATATTATACATCATCTGCCGGAAATATTGCAAGAATACTAAGGTAATGATATAATAAAAGCCGAAAAGGATGGTGAAGAATATGTCAACAATAAAAGAAGAATTATACAATGCAGATAAAATTGAAGTCCTGGAAGGACTTGAAGCAGTTCGCAAAAGACCAGGGATGTATATTGGTAGTACAGGAACAAGAGGTTTGCATCACCTTGTCTGGGAGGTTGTTGATAATAGTATTGATGAATTTATGGCTGGCTATGGTAGCCAGATTGATGTTATTATAAATAAAGATAACAGTATTACAGTTAGGGACAGGGGGAGAGGAATCCCTACAGATACTCATTCTGATAAGGGTGTATCTGCCCTTGAGCTGGTAATGACTACACTGCATGCAGGGGGGAAATTTAATAACAATAATTATAAGGTTTCTGGAGGGCTTCATGGTGTGGGTGTTTCAGTTGTTAATGCCCTATCTGAATGGCTTGAAATAGAATCTCACTGGGAGGGTAAAGCCTATAAACAGCTTTACAGGAGAGGGCTGCCTGAGGGAGAAGTTGTTGAACTTGGAGAGACTGACAGATCAGGTACTATAATTTCTTTTAAACCAGATCCTGAGATATTTGCAGTTACTGAATTTAAATTTGATACTCTTGCCCACAGATTGCAGGAGTCTGCTTATTTAAATAAAAATTTGAAACTTGTATTACTGGATAAACGAGGTGATGAGGTAAAAGAAAAGAGTTTTTGTTATCAGGGAGGAATAAAGGCCTTTGTTCGTTTTCTAAATAAAGATCGAAAAACAATACATGATGATGTTATTTATATGGAAGATGAAGTTGATCAATATTCTATTGAAATAGCTTTTCAATATAATGAGGGATATAATGAAAGGATTTATTCCTATGCTAATAATATAAATACGACAGAAGGCGGTTATCATTTAACAGGTTTTAAGACTGCACTGACCAGGGCTGTAAATAATTTTGCCAAAAAGAATAATCTATTAAATAAAAAAGATCCATCACTGCGCGGGAGTGATGTGAGAGAAGGTATTACAGCAGTGGTAAATGTTAAATTGCCTGAGCCTCAGTTTGAGGGGCAGACAAAATCAAAACTGGGTAATAGTGAAATAAGGAGTGTAGTTGAAAGTTCGGTATATGAATATATTAGTCTTTATCTTGACTCTAATCCGGATATAGGCAAAAGTGTTGTAGAAAAGGCTCTACAGGCAGTAAGGGCCAGGAAAGCTTCCAAAAAAGCCAGGGAACTTACCAGAAGGAAAACAGCCTTGAGTTCGAACTCATTACCTGGTAAATTGGCAGATTGCAGCAGCCGCAAACCGGAAAAAAGTGAATTATTTTTAGTAGAAGGGGATTCAGCCGGGGGTTCTGCAAAACAGGGTAGATTAAGAAAGTTTCAGGCTATTTTGCCACTTAAGGGTAAGATAATGAATGTGGAAAGGGCCCGTTTGAATAGAATATTGAATAATAAAGAGATTGCCACTATTATAACTGCCCTGGGCACAGGGATAGGAGAAGAATTTGATATAAGCAATCTTCGCTACCATAAAATCATTATTATGACAGATGCTGATGTGGATGGTGCCCATATTTCTACATTGATCTTAACATTATTTTATCGTTATATGCCAGAATTGATTAAAAATGAGCATGTTTATATAGCTCAGCCTCCATTATATAAAGTATCATGGAAAAACAAACATCGGTATCTATATTCTGATAAGGAACTGGAAAATTTTAAAGAGAAAAACAACGAACTTTCCTATAATATTCAGCGTTACAAAGGGCTGGGAGAAATGAACCCCCGACAGCTTTTTGAGACAACCATGAATCCTGAAAATAGAAAGTTGCAAAAGGTTGAAATAGAAGATGACATAGAAGCTGATGATATTTTTAGTCGTCTGATGGGTGCCAGGGCCAGTCTTAGACGGGAATTTATTTTCAAAAATGCAGATATGGTTCAGGAATTAGATGTTTGATGAGTATACATAACTTTTTGCCGGTTATAATAACTGATAAAAAGGAGGTTATTATGCCGGAAAATAATAAAAATATGAAATTACGCAAAGAACGACCTCAACGAGAAAAAGGGGCAGCTTCTCCTCAGTATATGCCTGCTATTTTTGGCTGGATGAAGCCGGAATATCAACGCGAACAGGCAAGGGAATTAAATTTATTGTCAAAAAGTTTAAATTTAAAAAAAGATTAATTGTGATAGCCGTGTCTATATATAGTCGCGGCTATTTACGTATATTTAACATTTCCCTAGAAATGATTCTTATCATCTCATCGTTAATATTGACAATATTTATATATATGTTATAATTTAACTAATAATTATTACTGCAGAAAGGAGGACTATTATGGATAAGTATCAATGTACTGTATGTATGTATATATATGATCCAGAAGAGGGAGACCCAGATAATGGAGTTGAGCCGGGCACTCCTTTTGAAGAATTACCTGAAGACTGGGTTTGCCCTGAATGTGGTGTGGGCAAAGATCTTTTTGAAAAAATGTAAATTTGCAGTTTATCCCGGGTTCCCCCGGGATTTTAATTTTATTTGACTTTAATAATAAATTATGATTAAATTAAGGAAAAAGAAAAATATCTGTTGCCGAATCTCTTTCTACTGGGAGAACGGGGGAACCATATTTTTAGGGGTTAATCCAGTATTATTGGAGGAAGACCTTTTACTTCCAACCCGACAGCTAACCTCGTAGGCATTATAAAAGGACAGATGACTGTGAAACCACTTCAGTCAATCTGGGGTGGTTTAAATTTTTTAATGGGAATGATAGAGAATGATTGATAAAATTAAAAGTTTAAAAGGTAAAATTTTTATTGGATATTTACTGGTTGTTATTATTTTAGTAATGGTGGCACTGTGGTCTATTAATAACTTTATCAACCTTTCCAATTCCATTGATAATATTTTAGTGGAAAATTATCAGAGTATAAAAGCTTCAGAAAGTATGATTGAATCTTTAGAAAGACAGGATAGTGCGCATTTAATGATCTTGAATGGGCAGATTGATGAAGGGAAAAATACATTTAAAGAACACGAAAGAGATTTTTTGAAATGGCTGGCCCGGGCAGAGGATAATATAACTATAAATGGGGAAGAAAAAATTATAGAAGATATAAATGATAAATATCTGGAGTATATGAATAGTTTTGAAAAGTTCATTAATTTAGAAGATGAAGAAAACGGAGATTTTTATCATGAAAATATATTAACTCAATTTTATAATATTAAAGATGATATTCGTGAGTTAAGAGCTGTTAATCAGGAGGAAATGGTAAAAGCACAGGAAAAAGCTGATAATAGAGCAAATAAAGCAGTGATTTCAACTATAATTATTTCAGTAATTGCTATAGCTGTAGCGATTGTATTTGGATTATATTTATCCAATTTAATATTAAGGCCGATTAAACAACTGGAAAAAGCGATAAAAAGTGTAGCAGATCGTAATTTCAATCAAAAAATTAATGTTAAATCAGAAAATGAAATAGGTAAATTAGCTAAAGAGTTTAATAAGATGATTGAAAAACTTCAGGAATATGAAAAAATTAATATTAATAAACTGGTTGATGAGCGTGATAAATCAAAGGCAATTGTTGATAATATTACAAGTCCCTTATTGGTTACCGATGCTGAAAATAGAGTGACATTAATAAATCAAGAAGCTAAAGACCTTTTTGATATTGAAGAAGATAATCTAAACACTCATTTTCTGGAACTAATAAATAATGAAGATTTGTTTAATTTTATTAATAATAAACAAGAATCGGAACAAGAAGACCAGACAGTTACTATTATAAAAGATGATAAAGAATGTCATTATAAAGTTTCAAGTAATACAGTTTTTGATAAAGAAGGGGAAATAAAATATACTGTGACTCTTTTAGAGGATATTACCAAATTAAAAGAAATAGATGAGATGAAATCAGAGTTTGTTTCAACTGTTTCTCATGAATTTAGAACACCTTTAACTTCTATGAATATGAGTCTCAGCATGTTGTTGAGTGAAGATGCTGGTGAAATCAATGATGAACAAAGGGAATTATTGGAAGCAACATTTGAAGATTGTGAGCGATTGAATAATTTAGTAAATGATCTTCTTGACCTGTCCCGAATAGAATCAGGAAAGATTCAAATGGAATTTGAAAAAAATAATGTCAAAAATCTTATAGAGACAACAATTGAGCCCTTCCAAAAACAGGCAGAAGAAAAAGGTATTGACCTTTATAGCAGAGATATTGAGGAAAATATTATGGTCTGGGCAGATTCCAATAAAGTAAGCTGGGTTATATCAAATTTAATAGGTAATGCTTTAAGATATACTTTTGAGGGGGGAGAGATAGTAGTTGATGCCAGGAAAAAAGACCAATATGTTAATATTTCTGTTGAAGATACCGGTGTCGGTATTCCGAAAGAATATCAGGATAAGATATTTGATAAATTTATAAGGGCAAATAATAATGATGATAATGCAAGCGGAACAGGGCTGGGCCTGGCAATTTCGAAAGAAATAATTGAAGCTCACAACGGTAAGATATGGGTGGAGAGTGAAGAAGGAGAAGGTTCAAAATTTACCTTTAGTGTCCCTCGCTATAGTTCTATAAGCAAGTGACAGGGGAGGAAAAAAATATGAGAAAAATAATGGTTGTGGAAGATGCTAAAAATATAATACTGGTATTAGAAAAAAGTCTTAAAAATGCTGGATATGATGTTGTTACTGCCCGGGATGGTCTGGAAGCTATTGAAAAAGCACAGTCTTCTGCTCCCAATTTAATTTTACTGGATATATTGATTCCAAAAATGAATGGTTTTTTAGTATTTGAAGCATTACAGGATGATCCAAAAACCGAAGAGATTCCGGTTGTTTTTATTTCCGCAAAAGCTGAAAAAGAAGATTTGGAGAAAGCGATTTCGATGGGGGCTAAAGATTATTTAATTAAACCAATTAAACAGGAAGATCTTTTAGAAACAGTGGAAAAATATATTAAGGGGGAATAATAAAATGAAGATGGATAAAAATATTCTTGTTATTGATGATGAAAAAAATATCAGAATGACTTTAAAAAAGTCTCTGGAACAGTCTGATTATAATGTTGAAACTGCAATCAATGGAGAAGATGGACTGCAAAAATTAAAAGAAAATGAATTTCCTGTTATATTACTGGACATGAAACTGCCTGGCATTAATGGTCTTGAAGTGTTGAAAAGAATTAATGATTTGGATTACACCAACAAAGTTATTATGATTACCGGTTATGGTAATGTAGAAACTGCTGTGGAAACAATGAAATTAGGAGCTGTAGATTATCTGCGTAAACCTTTCAAGCCAGAGGAAATTCAGGAACTGGTTGACGAAGTGTTTGAACGTTTTTCACTTGAAAAACAGCAGAAGGAAGCGGAAGGTTTTGAAGAATATTTAAGTTTAGCTAAAGCCGAAATAAATAAAAGGAATTTTGAGAGAGCTGTGGAATTATTAAAAAATGCAACATCATTGGACAATAAAAAGCCAGAACCATTTAATCTACTGGGAGTTATTTATGAGATGAAAAATAATCAACCGGAAGCAATGAAAATGTACAGAGCAGCACTGGCACTTGATCCTACCTACAAACCAGCTGATGATAATCTTCAGCGAGCAAGTGAAGCAAGTACAGGAGAAAAAAATTCTGATAAATATAATTTAGGAGATGTTGATAGATAATGTATATTGTAATTGTTGGTTCGGGTAGAACCGGAGCCAAACTGGGTGATTTGCTTTCTAAAAATGGACATGAAGTTGTGGTTATAGATAAGAAAAGTCAACAATTTAGAAAATTATCTATTGAATTTTCTGGCTTTAATATTGAAGGAGATGCTATGGAAAATGAAATATTAAAAAAAGCCAAAACTCATAAGGCTGATATGATGGTTGTTACCACAGGTAGTGATAAGGTAAATTATATGGTTACTCAATTAGCCCGGGAGTTTTTTTCTGTACCAGCTATACTTGTGAGAGTAATTGATCCTTCGAGAAAAAAGCTTTTCTCAGATCTGGAAAATGTTGAAACATATTCTCCTTTAGATTTGCTTGTTGATGCCTTTATAAATAGAATCGAAAACAATAAAAATTGAGGGGATAATTATGCAAATAATACTGGTTGGTGGTGGAAAGTTAATATATCATCTGGCAAAAAATTTAATATCAAAGGGGCATTTTGTGATTATTATAAATAAAGATTATGACTATTCTAGAGAGTTATCCCGTCAACTTAAAGGAACTGTTATTTGTGGTGAGGCATCTGATCCCAATATTTTGGAAGATGCTGGAGCATATAAAACCGATATATTAGTCTCTCTTACCCAAAAAGATCAGGATAATTTATTTATCTGTTCAATGGTTAAAAAATATTTTGATATAAAACGGACAATTGCCCTGGTAAACAATCCGGATAATGAAAGTTTGTTTAAGCGACTGGGTATTGATGTGATATTTAATGTTACTGATTTGTTAAGCTCGCTCATAGAACAAAACCTGGCAGCAGAAGGAATTACGAATTTAATCTCTCTTGAAGATGGAAATTTAAGTCTTGCTCAATACATTGTACCTGCTGATGCTCCGTCAATTGGTAAAAAGATAAAAGATATTGAATTGCCTTTAAGTATTGTTCTGGGGGGGATTATTAGAAATGGAGATATAATAATCCCGCGTGGAGAAACAATTATAAAAACTGGAGATAAGATTTTAATTATATCTTTACCTGAAGAACAGGCTAAGGCAATTGAAATTCTTGGTGGTGGGGAATAGATGAGGTATAAAGAAATACTAAAAAAGAAATATAATTATATATTTCAATATACTGGTATGATATTGATGTTTGTTGGAGGAAGTATTTTGATTCCTATTTTAGTGATCTTAAGCAATCCATCTGAAGTAGTTTATATTAAATATTTTCTTTATGCCTCTCTGTTGGCTTTTAGTTTTGGTGGATTTCTTTACCTGTTTTTTAGAGAAAAAGGAAATGAATTTACCTTAGGTTTAAAAGAAGGTGGAATTATAGTTACTCTTTCCTGGATTTTTACTATTGTTTTTTCAGCTCTTCCCTTTATATGGGGAATGAATATGAACTGGACAAATGCGATATTTGAATCGGTCAGTGGCTGGACAACCACTGGTCTTTCAGTAGTAAATGTGGATAAAGCTCCCCGGATTTATTTATTCTGGCGCAGTTTAATGCAGATGTTTGGTGGGGCAGGTCTGGCTGTAATTGCACTTTCCTCTTTGCTCCCCATGCAGGGTCTGGGTCTCTATAATGCAGAAGCAAGGTCTGATAAACTTCTACCACATGTAAAACGCTCAACTTCCATGATTATGCAAATCTATATTGGTTATACAATTGCAGGCACACTGTTATACCAATTAGCCGGTATGTCATTTTTTTCTGCTATTAATCACTCCATGGCTGCTATTTCTACGGGTGGATTTTCAACTGTTGGTGCCAGTATTGGCCACTGGGATAATTTAATGGTTGAGCTGGTTACAATTGTATTAATGATTTTGGGTACAATTAATTTTGCTACACATTACACCCTAATACAGGGAAAGGTAAAAAAGTTTTTCCAAAATGCAGAAATTAAATTTATGATTATATTGTTTGCTATTTCAATTCCTGTTGTTATGTTTATATCTCTCAATAGTATTTATAGTTCAATTAATGAATCTTTTAGAATAACTTCTTTTAATTTGATTTCAGCTCTCTCTACCACTGGTTTTGATACCGTTGATTTTAATCACTGGCCGGATTTTTCCTATTTGATAGTAGTAATTCTTATGATTATTGGTGGTGGAACAGGTTCTACTGCTGGTGGTATTAAACAATACAGGATTTACATAATGTTGAAATCTATTTATTTGGATATAAAGAATAGATTTTATCCTAAAAATATGGTTAAAGAAAGTTATGTTTGGCGGGGAGAAAATAAGTGGTATATTAAAAATGATCATGTGCGTGAAGTAGCTAATTACATAATTTTATATCTTTTAACTTACTTTACTGGTGTATTAATATATACAAGTCATGGTTATCCGCTTAAAGATAGTTTATTTGAATTTGCTTCTGCCCTGGGTACAGTGGGATTATCTGTTGGTATAACTGCCCCAGATGCCCCACCTTTAATAACCTGGACAGGATCAATTGGTATGTTTTTAGGCAGATTGGAGTTCTTAATAATATTATTTGCTTTTGTTAAAGTATGGAAAGATATATCATATTTAGTACAAAATGAAGGTAAATAATATAAAAAATATCACTGTTATATAGAAAGGAGTGAATAGAATTGAGCAAAGTAACTAATTTCCAATTAAAAGACCTGACTCCCGCTCAATTTTTGGTAGCCGGATATTTTGCTGTGATTTTAACCGGTACTATTTTACTTACTTTGCCAATCGCTACTCCCGGACCTGAAAGATTAAATGTTATAGATTCTTTATTTACAGCAACCTCAGCCACCTGTGTTACAGGTTTGATTGTGGTAAATACCAGTTCAGCTTTTACTGTTTTCGGTCAGCTGGTAATAATGATTTTGATTCAAATCGGTGGATTGGGGATTATGAGTATGTCAACTTTGATAGCCTTTATCCTTGGAAAAAAAATCTCTTTAAAAGAAAGATTATTTATACAGGAAGATTTGAGTCAATTTGGTATATCAGGGTTAGTAAGGATGGTGCGTTATGTGTTGGGGATTACAATAATTATTGAAGGAACAGGTGCTTTTATACTTTTCTTGCGTTTGATAAAGGATAATACTTTCTGGAATGCGGTTTATTACTCGATTTTTCATGCTATATCTGCTTTTAATAATGCAGGTTTTGATCTTTTTGGTAATAGTTTGGAAAGCTTTACAGGTGATTTTATCATAAATTTTGTAGTAATCTCCCTCATTGTATTGGGGGGAATAGGTTTTGGAGTTATCACTGAATTTAAAGGTTTTAAAAAATTTAAAAAAATGAGTTTACAAACAAAAGTCGTTATTGTCATTACAATATTTTTATTGATTTTTGGTTTTTTTGTTATCCTTTCACTTGAATATAACAATCAGGCTACAATGGGAGATCTGCCGCTGGGTGAAAAATTATTATCATCATTTTTCCTATCTGTAACACCGAGGACAGCAGGATTTAACACCTTGCCGACTGGAGCACTAAAAAGTTCAACATTATTTTTTGTCATAATATTTATGTTTATCGGAGCCTCTCCCGGGTCTACTGGAGGAGGTATAAAGACAACTACTTTTGGTGTTCTATTAATTACTGTTTGGAATCAGATTAGGGGAAAAGATGATATTGAAGTTTACAATAGAAGAATTGAAATTGATAATGTATTAAAAGCATTGACAATAACTATTTTGGAAGCCGGTCTGGTTGTATTTGTTTCAATTGTATTGACAGTGACAGAAGGTTATCCTTTTTTAGAAATATTATTTGAAACTGTTTCAGCCTTTGGTACTGTAGGATTATCAACAGGTGTTACGTCAAGTTTAACAAAATTTGGTAGAATATTGATTATATTAACTATGTTTGCTGGAAGAGTTGGGCCATTAACACTGGCAGCAGCACTGGCCGAGAAACAATTAAAAGGGACATATCACTATCCTTCCGAAAAAATAATGGTAGGATAAAATTTCTTTAAGATTTACAAATTATATTGAAAATGCTAAAATGATTACAGAGACTGGGTATTTAATATAAATTAAATTTGATATTGATATATGAGTAATACAGGGAGGAATGGAGATGAAGCAGTTTATAGTTATCGGTCTGGGCCGATTTGGATCCAGTCTGGCCCGTACTTTAGCTGAAAATAATTATAATGTACTTGCTATTGATGAAGATAAGGAGAGAGTGCAGGATCTAGCTGATGTTGTAACTCACGCTGTAGAGGCTGATGCAACTGATGAGGATGCTTTAAAAACACTGGGTGTGAGAAATTTTGATGTTGCTGTGGTTAGTATCGGTAGCAATATACATGCAAATATTTTAGCCACATTAATATTAAAAGAGTTGGGTGTGCCTTATGTGGTAGTAAAAGCTCAGAATGCGCTGCATGGTAAGGTTTTGAGTAAAGTAGGGGCAGATAGAGTAGTTTATCCTGAAAGAGATATGGGGGTTAGAATAGCTAATAATTTAATATCATCTAATGTACTTGACTATATTGAATTTGCTGAAGATTATAGTATAATTGAGATTATAGCTACATCAGATATGGTTGGCAAGACACTGGCAGATCTTGACTTTAGGTCAAAGTTTGAGGTTAATGTAATGGCTATAAAACGGGGAGAAAATCTAAATGTGACACCCGGAGCTAAAGACAGAATTTTGGAAGGTGATGTATTAGTTGTAATGGGTAAAAATGAAAATTTAGATGCACTGAAAAAGGCTTAATTTATATAAAATAGATGAGGTGAATTTTATGGAGGCAGCAAAAAAACAATATAAAATTATAACCTACGGCTGCCAGATGAATGAACATGATTCGGAAAAAATTGCAGGTATGCTGGAAGATATGGGTTATATAGCAACCGAAGAACTGGATGAAGCAGATATTATTTTTTTAAATACTTGTGTAGTTCGGGAAAATGCTGAATTGAAAGTTTTTGGTAAAATTGGTTCACTTAAAAAACTAAAGGAAAAAAATCCTGATTTAATTATAGGCATAGGTGGCTGTATGATGCAGGTAGATGAGGTTGTTGATGAAATTTATAAAAAATATCCTCAGGTTGATCTTGTGTTAGGTACTCATAACATACATCGTTTGCCTGATTTGATCGGTCAGATACAGGAGCAGAAAAAAAGAGTTTTTGAAGTCTGGCCAGAAGATGACGGTTTAATACCTGATGTGCCCGTAAAAAGAGATGGAGATTACAAAGCCTGGATTTCTATAATAAGGGGTTGTAACAATTTTTGTTCATATTGTATAGTACCTCATGTAAGAGGGCGTGAACGCAGCAGACCTTCAGATCAGATAATTTCAGAGGTAAAAGAAGTTGTGCAAAAAGGAGTAAAGGAGATCACACTTCTGGGACAAAATGTTAATTCCTATGGACATGATCTTGAGGAAGATATTGATTTTGCAGAACTTTTACAGAAACTGGAGATAATAAGTGGTTTACAAAGAATACGTTATATGACTTCACATCCTAAAGATTTCAGTCAAAAAATGATTGAGGTTATAAAAAATAATAATAAAGTGTGTGAACATTTCCATCTGCCCGTGCAATCGGGAAGTACAAGAATATTAAAAAAGATGAATAGAGGTTATAGTAGGGATGATTACCGTAATTTAATATATAAGATAAGAGATAATGTGGACGAACCCAGTATTACTACTGATATAATCGTTGGTTTTCCCGGAGAAACTGAAAAAGATTTTGAAAAAACTCTTGATCTTGTAAAAGAATTAAGATTTGATATGGCCTTTACCTTTGCTTATTCTCCCCGTAAAGGTACAAATGCAGCTGCTATGGAAGGACAGTTATCTGAAGAGATTAAACAAAAAAGATTACAGAGATTAATGGAAATACAAAATAGAATTAGTTATGAAAATAATTTAAGATATGAAGGTAGAGTAGTACAAGTTTTAGTTGAGGGAGAAAGCAAAAATAATCCTGATACCTTTATGGGACGATCACGACGTAATAAACTGGTTATTTTCCCCAGAAAAAATAATATAAAAGGGGAGATAATTAATGTGAAAATAAACAGAGTAAAAAGCTGGACTCTTTATGGAGAAATAGTAGACTAATTATTTAATTTATGAGGTGATTATTTTTGGCTGAATTAACTCCCATGATGCAGCAGTATAAGAAGATTAAAAATAAATATCCTGATGCCATACTTTTTTTTCGTTTGGGAGATTTCTATGAGATGTTTTTTGATGATGCTAAAATTGCGGCAAGAATTCTTGATCTGGCTCTTACATCAAGAAAAAAAGGGGGCGGAGAAAAAGCTCCCATGGCTGGCGTTCCCGCCCATTCATCGGAGAGCTATATTGCTCAGTTAATAGATGAAGGATATAAGGTCGCTATATGTGAGCAAATGGAGGATCCTTCTGAGGCCAGCGGGATTGTGAAACGGGATGTAATAAGGGTTATTACACCGGGTACTGTTATTGAAAATGAAATGTTGGAAGACAAGGAAAATAATTATCTGGCCTCAATAGTTGAATTTGATGGAGATTATGGTTTTTCTTATATAGATATTTCTACAGGTGAATTTTTCTTAACTGAACTTAAAGATGATATATTGGAAAAAATCTGGGATGAAATAGATCGGATTAAACCTAGAGAAATTATTATTGAAGTAAAATTAAAGGATTATGATGAATACAGAAGACTGAATAAGGAAATTAATTTTATGGAAAATAAAACAGATAACATAAGCCGGGAAAGGTCTTATAGATTATTACTTGAACATTTTAAAACTAATTCTCTGCAGGGATTTGGCTGTGAAGAGATGGACGCAGGAATTTGCGCAGCTGGAGAGGTTTTATACTTTTTGCAGAAAACTCAAAAACGGTCACTGGCACATGTTAATCATTTAAGTACTTACAGCCTGGAAGAATATATGGTCCTTGATACTGCCACCAGACGTAATCTGGAGCTGACTTCTACTATTAGAGATAACAAAGTTTCCGGTAGTCTTCTTAATATTATAGATAAAACCATTACTTCAATGGGAGGAAGACTTCTTAAAAAATGGATTAATCAGCCTTTGATTAATGAGGATGATATTGATAAAAGGCTGGATGCTGTGGATGAATTAAAAGATAAATATAGACTACTTGAAAAATTAAGAGATGATCTTGATGGAATTTATGATCTTGAAAGAATACTTGGTAAAATTACTTATGAGACTGCTAATGCCAGGGATTTAGATTCTCTGCGTTATTCTTTAAATAAACTTCCATATGTGGAAAACGATTTAAGTAAATTAAGTTCTGAACTTTTTAATAAATTTAAAAGTGATTTTGATAATCTTGAAGATGTCACTTTTCTCTTGAGTGAAGCTCTGGTTGATGAACCTCCTGTGTCTTTAAGAGAGGGTGGTTTAATTAAAGAAGGTTATAATGAGGAACTTGATGAATTAAGAGAAACATGTGGAGAGGGGAAAGATTGGATAGCTCGTTTGCAAAAGAAAGAAAGAGAAAGAACAGGAATAAGTTCATTAAAGGTTGGGTTTAATAAGGTTTTTGGTTATTATATAGAAATCACCAATGCTAATCTGGATAAAGTTCCTGAAAACTATGAAAGGAAACAGACCCTTTCTAATAGTGAAAGGTATATTATACCAGAATTAAAAGAAAAAGAAGCATTAGTCCTCGGTACAGAAGAGAAAATAAATGACCTGGAATATCAATTATTTGTTGAAGTTAGAGAAAAGGTTGGAGAAAATATAGATAGGATAAAAGAAACAGCTCGAATTATTAGCCAGATTGATGTATTGCTTTCTCTGGCCCTTGTAGCAATAAATAATGATTATTCACGCCCGAAAGTTTTTAAAAGTGATATAATTAATATAGAAAACGGAAGACATCCTGTTGTTGAAAAAATGGTTGATGAAATGTTTGTTCCCAATGATACCTATCTTGATTGTTCAGACAATAGATTTATTATTATAACAGGACCCAATATGTCCGGTAAATCTACCTATATGCGTCAGGTAGCCCTTATTGTGCTTATGGCTCAGATGGGTAGTTTCGTTCCTGCTGATAAAGCTGAGATAGGTATAGTTGATAGGATATTTACAAGGGTTGGTGCCAGTGATGATCTAACAACAGGACAGAGTACATTTATGGTGGAGATGAATGAGGTAAGTAATATTGTAAATAATGCCAGTAAGGATAGCTTAATTATACTTGATGAAGTAGGAAGAGGTACAAGTACTTATGATGGCGTTAGTATAGCCTGGGCAGTTAGTAAATATATTAACAACCCCGCCAAAATAGGTGCAAGGACTCTATTTGCTACACATTATCATGAATTGACAGGACTTGAGGAAGAATTTGATGGCATTAAAAATTATAATGTATTAGTGGAAGAAGATGAAAAGGGAGTTCGATTTCTACATAAAATAATACCCGGTAGAGCCAGTGAAAGTTATGGCATAGAGGTAGCGAGACTGGCCGGATTACCGCAGGAAATAATTATAAATGCTCAGAAATTATTAAATAAGCTCGAAGAAGATAATAATATAAATGGGATAAATGCCAAAATAGATGATGTAAATAAAAATAATCATTCAAAAGTTAATGAGAATTGTTTAGAAAATAATAGGAAGAGAGATAATAAACAGTTACCTCTTTTTCCTGAACCTGACCCCGTAGTTGAAAAGATAATAAATGAAGATATATTAGATATGACTCCAATGGAAGCTATGAATTTTATATATGAATTGAAAAAAGAGCTAAAAGAAAGGGAAGAGTAATAATGTCTAATATCAAACAATTACCTCAGGATGTTGCAAATCAAATTTCTGCTGGTGAAGTGGTTGAAAGACCTGCTTCAGTTGTTAAAGAACTGGTGGAAAACTCAATTGATGCTGAGAGTAATAAAATAAGAATTGAAGTAAAAGAAGGTGGTAAAAAACTGATACGGGTCAAGGATAATGGGCATGGTATAGAAAAAGAAGAAATGGAACTTGCTTTTTCCCGTTATGCTACCAGCAAAATAAATAAAGTTAGTGACATATATTCTCTAAAAACTCTAGGCTTTAGAGGTGAGGCCTTGGCCAGTATTGCTGCTGTATCAAAAGTAAAAGCGTTGAGCAGAAAAAAGGATGCTGTCAAAGGACTTTCAATAGAATTGGAAGGTGGAGAGTTGAAAAAAAAGGAAATTGTCGGCTGCCCTCAGGGTACTGATATTTCTGTCAGTGATTTATTTTTTAATACACCTGCGAGATTTAAATATATGAAAACTGTGAGCACTGAATTTAACCATATAAGTAGAGTTGTTACAGGTGAGGCCTTACCCTACTCTGAGATAAAATTTAATCTTTCACATAATAGCAAAAGTGTTATT
>CAZSTU010000019.1:0-18245 GCA_964609745.1 uncultured Halanaerobiaceae bacterium | reverse complement strand
GATAAAGAAAAGAAAAAAACAAAACAGGACATTCCGGTAATAAATCCGCCCTTAACAGTAAGGGAATTTTCCGAAGAAATTGACTATCCGGCAAATAAGATTATAAAAAAATTAATAAAAATGGGAGTAATGGCAAATGTCAATCACTCTCTTGATGAAGAAGCCGTATCTCTTTTATCAAAAGAATTAGGTATTGAAGTAAAAATAGAGGGTGAAAGCGAGGAAGATAATCAGCCCTTTACTGAAAAAGTGGAGCAGGAAGTAGAAGAAAGCCCTGAGGATCTGGAATTGAGACCTCCTATAGTTACAGTAATGGGACACGTTGACCATGGGAAAACCACCCTGCTTGATGTAATACGTGAAACAAGAGTTACTGAAAGTGAAGCAGGGGGGATTACTCAACATATTGGGGCCTATCGTGTTAATGTCGATGGTCAACAAATAACTTTTATTGATACTCCGGGCCACGAGGCTTTTACCGCCATGAGGGCCAGAGGAGCTCAGGTTACCGATATTGCAATCCTGGTGGTAGCAGCAGATGATGGGATCATGCCCCAAACAGAAGAAGCTATAAATCATGCTCAGGCAGCTGATGTGCCGATTATAGTAGCCATAAATAAAATTGACAAGGCAAATGCTCAACCAGAAAGAGTAAAACAGCAGTTAACTGAATATCAGATGGTCCCTGAAGAGTGGGGTGGGGATACAATTTGTGTACCCATATCTGCATTACAGGGAAAAAATATTGGTGAATTACTGGAAATGATATTACTGCTGGCTGAGATGGAACAAATAAAGGCCAATCCAGTACGCAAAGCCGAAGGTGTGGTTATTGAGGCTGAGCTTGATAAAGGACGTGGCCCTGTAGCTACAGTATTAGTTAAAAATGGCACTTTAAAGATCGGTGATCCCTTATTGGCCGGTCTTGCCAGTGGAAGAGTAAGAGCTATGATTGATGAAGCAGGAAATAGACTGGAGGAAGCCGGTCCATCTACTCCTGTCGAAGTGCTTGGCTTTTCTGATGTTCCTGCGGCTGGAGACTTTGTGCAGGTACTTGATGACGAAAAGAGGGCCCGGAAAGTAGCTACTGAAAGAAAAGAAGAAAGACATCAACAAGAAATAACTCAGGAATCCCGTGTCAGTCTTGACGAACTATATAAGCAGATACAGGAGGGTGAAGTTAAAGAATTAAATGTTATTATAAAAGCAGATGTACAGGGGTCTATTGAAGCATTAAGAGAAGCTTTGGAACAGCTATCTACTGATGAAGTGACTGTTAATGTAATTCATACTGGTGTTGGAGCTATTAATGAAACAGATGTTAACCTGGCCAGTGCCTCCAATGCTATAATAATTGGTTTCAATGTTAGACCTGGTAACAGTGCCCGTAAATTTGCTGAAAAGGAAAAAGTAGAAATTCGGACATATAGAGTTATATATAATGCCATAGAAGAAATAAAAGATGCCATGGCTGGATTACTTGAACCTGAATTAAAAGAGGAAATAGCCGGAAGAGCTGAAGTAAGAGAAATATTCAAAGTACCAGATATTGGAAACATTGCCGGTTGTTATGTCAAAGAAGGTGTAATAAATAGAAATTATAAAGTACGGTTGATAAGAGATGGTGTTGTTATACATGAAGGTGAAATCGATTCTTTAAAAAGATTTCAGGATGATGTCCGCGAAGTTAAGGAAGGATATGAATGCGGACTGGGTATAGCTGATTATAATGATATTAAAACAGGAGATATCCTGGAAATCTACTATTACCGGGAAATTAAACGTACCCTTTAGAGGTAGGTGAGTTACAGTGAGTAAAAAGAGAGAAAGAAGAGTAAGTGAATTATTAAAAGAGGAAATTAGTCAAATAATTTTAAGGGAAATGAAAGACCCCAGAATAGGTTTTGTATCAGTAACAGATGTAGAGGTGTCGGGTGATTTACGTCATGCCAAGGTTTATATTAGTGTTTATGGTAGTGACAAGGAAAAAGAAGATACTATGGATGGTTTAAGACAGGCGTCTGGTTTTATTAGAAAACTGGTTGGTGATAGAATTACTACCTATCATACACCTGAATTAATTTTTCGTTATGATAATTCCATAGAACATGGGGTGCATATATCGGAATTGATAAAAAAGGTGAGGAAAAAGGATAAAAGACGGGAAGATAACTAATGAGGGATTTAAAAGAAATATCCCGTCACATTATTGAAAAAGATGATTTTTTAATCTGCGGACATATCGACCCTGACGGGGATTGTATTGGATCTGCATTTGGATTAAAATGGGCTCTTTCAAATATTGGGAAAAATTGCTGTGTAATTTTAACTCAATCAATTGAAGATGACTATGACTTTTTAGCAATAAACTCAGATGATTATATATTAGTGGAAAATTTAAATAAAAATAATTGTAATAATTTAAACTGGTCTAAAACGAACTTTATTGTTCTTGATTCCAGCAATATAGAAAGACTGGGTGAAGTTGCTAAAAGTGCTAAAAATAGTTTTTTAATTAATATTGATCATCATCAGGATAATACATTTTTTGGTGATGTGAATTTTGTGGATTCCAGTAAGGCTGCAGTTGGGGTTATAATTTATCAACTTTTATCATTAATGGAAATATCAATTGATGAACAAATTGGCAGGGCACTGGCTACGGCTATTATTGCTGATACCGGTGCCTTCCGCTATGAAAACACAACACCCGAGGTCTTACGCATTATAGCAGATTTAATGGATACCGGTGTTGATTTGTACCGGATTAACAGTGGTTTATTTAGTAATAATAGCTATAAATTGACAAAATTAAAAGGCATGGCTATATCAACATTAAAAAATAGTAAAGATGGGAAAATTGCCTGGTTATACATTGAGCAGGATATGTTTCAAAAGGCAGGAATTGTTGAATATAAATCACATGATCTTGTAAACCAGGCCCGGGACATAAAGGGGGTAGAGGTTGGAATTTCTTTTACAGAAAAAGATGATGGGATAATAAAAGTGAGTTTTAGGTCAAATCGTTACTGTCCTGTTAATAAAATTGCTGCCCAATTTGGTGGTGGGGGACACCCCCGGGCTGCAGGTTGTGAAATAGAAGACAATCTTGATAATGTAATTTCGATTGTTATTGAAGAGGTGAAAAAGCATGTCTGAGATGTTGGGTATAATCAATGTTTTAAAACCTCCTTCTATGACTTCCTTTGATGTAGTAAACTGGATTAAAAAAAACTTGAATATAAGAAAAGCCGGCCATACAGGCACACTGGATCCTCTGGCAACAGGGGTTTTGCCTGTATGTATTAATAGAGCTACAAAAATTATTCCATATCTTCCCGAAGAAGAAAAAGAATATATTGCAGAAATCCATCTTGGAAAAAGTACCAATACACTTGATGCAGAAGGCGAGATAATTAATGAGGATGAAAAATGGAAAAATATAAAGAAAAGTGAATTTGTTCATTTATTAGAACAGTTCAAAGGCGAAATAAATCAAATTCCCCCTATGTATTCGGCATTAAAGAAAAATGGCAAAAGACTTTATGAGCTGGCCCGGAAGGGAAAGGATATAGATAGAGAGGCCAGGAAAGTAAAAATTAATCAACTGCAAATTATTAATTTTGATCTACCCAGAATTAGATTAAGAGTTAATTGCAGCCGCGGTACATATATTCGTTCACTGGCCAGGGATATTGGTAATAAATTGGGAACAGGAGCTCATCTATCATTTTTGGTTAGAACTATTTCCGGTCCATTTAGTATTAACTATTCACACTCATTTAATGAAATAAAAAACTTAGATAAAGAAAAAAATAATAGTTTTATAATTTCCGCTGATGAAGTACTCAATTACCCTGAAGTAGTTGTGAAAAATAAATTTCAAAAAAAAGCAGTAAATGGAGCGTACTTACATTTGGATGAACTAGAAATATTTCCAGAACAATTACTTGATAACAGGCGGGTTCTGGTATATACTGAAAATGGTCGATTTATTTCTATTTCAGAGATTGAAGATGATGTTTGTAAACCTTTGCGGGTATTTTGCTGAGAAAATTTTAGATATGGGAATGTAAATTTCGGGAGGAACTATTATGAAAGTTGTAGTCAGTGATAATTTTGATAAATTTGATTTTTCCACTGCAATTGCTATTGGATCCTTTGACGGTCTACATCGTGGTCATAAAAGAATAATTACTAAGACTGCTAAGATAGCTGACAGATTAGGAGTAAGGAGTGGAGTTTATTCTTTTCATCCTCACCCCAGAGAAGTTATAACACCGCAAAAATCTCTATCTTTTCTAATATCCAGAAATCAAAAAATAAATTTACTCGAAAAAATGAATATTGAATATTATTTTGAGCAAAAATTTGATCATGAATTTGCTGATAAAAAGTTTATTGAATTTATAGAGGAAATTTTAAAAGAAAAATTAAACGTGAAACAGGTAGTTATAGGGGATGACTTTACATTTGGATGTAATGGAGAGGGCGATGCTGCAAAACTTAAAGAATTAGGTGATTATTATGGTTTTAAAGTAACTATAATAATGGCAGTAAAAAAAGATGATAAAAAAATATCCAGTACGAGGATAAGAAACTTAATTAGAAGAGGAGAGCTCCAAAAGGCCAGCAGACTGCTTGATAGGTATTATTCTCTTGAAGGAAAAGTAGTGCATGGTTGCGGTCGTGGAAGGGATTTGGGTATTCCTACTGCCAATCTTGACCTAACAACAAACTATGTCTTACCTCCTTCGGGAGTTTATGCCTGTTATATAAAGTTAGGATGCAGAAAACATGCAGGTATAGTAAATTTTGGCCATAATCCAACTTTTTCTGATAACGAATACAGCGTAGAAGTTCATATTTTTGATTTTGATCAGGATATTTACGGAGAAATGCTGGAAATAGAACTTGTAGAAACAATACGAGGAGAAATGACTTTTTCAAGTTCTAAAGATCTGGTAAATCAAATAAAAGAAGATATTCTTTACACTAAAAAACTTTTATGTTAAAATGAACTATAGTTTTGAATATAATATACCATTTGCTAGGTTATACGTACCTCCAGCGTTTAACTTGGCTAATGGTGAAAATAGACAGGGAGGTGAAAAAATGTTAAGTAAAGAAAAAAAGCAAGAGATTATTTCTGAATATCAGCGTGAAGAGGGAGATACCGGTTCATCTGAAGTACAGATAGCTTTGCTCACTGCCCGAATAAAACAGCTTACAGATCATTTAAAAGAACATAAAAATGATCATCATTCACGTCGTGGATTGTTAAAAATGGTGGGCAAAAGAAAAAAACTATTAAATTATTTAAAAGAAAATGAAATTGAGAGATATCGTGATTTAATAGATAAATTAGGTATTAGAGGTTAAAATAAAATTAGAGCGGGTTAACCCGCTCTAATTTTAATAAATTTGTTTTAGTTATTCTTGTATATTGTTTTATTAAAAATTTCAGACAAATTTATATTGTGTGGATAAGGGACTTTTTATAAAAAGGATATTATTTCAGTTTGTTGGAAAAAATAATAGGAGAAATAAGTAAATAATTTAGATATTTCAAGTTAAATTAAGGAGGATTTTTATGAACAGCTGGAAGTTTGATCTTGCCGGTAAAGATTTTAATATTGAAACTGGCAAATTGGCCAAGCAGGCTAATGGTTCAGTGATGGTTAGATATGGTGATTCTGCAGTTTTAGTTACTGCTACCATGTCTGAACCCAGAGAAGGAATAGATTATTTACCGTTAATGGTTAATTATGAAGAAAGGGTATATGCTATAGGGAAAATACCTGGAAGTATAACCAGAAGAGAAGGGAAGCCTCGTGATATAGCCACTTTAAATGCCAGATTGATTGATCGCCCTCTGCGTCCATTATTTCCCCAGGATATGAGGCATGATATTCAGGTTGTTGCTACAGTACTTTCTGTAGATAATGATTTTGAGCCTGAGATCCTGGCCCTAAATGGTGCATCAGCAGCATTAACTATTTCGGATATTCCATTTGATGGTCCTATAGGCGGTGTAAAAGTAGGTCTGGTTGATGGAGAAATTGTTATAAATCCAGATGAAGAAGAGCGTGAAAAAAGCGATCTGGATTTAATAGTTGCCGGAACAGATGAAGCTGTTTTGATGGTAGAGGCTGGGGCAAATGAAGTTGATGAAGAGATAATGCTTGATGCTATTGATGTTGCACATGCAGAAATTAAAAAAATTGTTTCAATGCAAAAAGAAATCAGAAAAGAAGTTGGTGAAGAAAAGTTTGAATTTAAGTCAACAAAGCTTGAAGAAGATATACTAAATGATGTAGATGAATTTGTTTCAGATGATTTGAGAGAAGCCATAAGGACAGATGAAAAACTTGTAAGAGAAGAAAATATTGATCTTGTAAAAGATAAAACAAGAGAACATTTTGCTGAAAAATATGGCAAAGATAATGAGGACAGGCTAAAACAGGTAGACATGGCTTTGGATAAATTAACTAAAAAATATGTGAGAAAAATGATACTGGAAGACAATATACGTCCGGATGGACGCACTCCTGATGAAATAAGGGATATCTGGTGTGAGGTTGGTACTCTTCCTCGTGTACATGGATCAGGTGTATTTACCCGTGGTCAGACACAGGCCTCAAGTGTTGCCACTCTTGGTGCCTCAAGTGATGAACAAGTATTATTTGGTCTTGGTGAAGAAGAAACAAAACGATATATACATCATTATAATTTTCCTCCTTATAGTGTAGGAGAAACAAATCCTTTAAGAGCCCCTGGCAGACGAGAAATAGGGCATGGACACCTGGGTGAAAGAGCATTATTGCCTATGATACCTCCAGAAGAGGAATTTCCCTATACAATCAGGGTTGTATCTGAAGTTCTGGAGTCAAATGGTTCTACTTCTCAGGCAAGTATATGTGGAAGCAGTCTGGCTCTGATGGATGCCGGTGTCCCCATCAAAGAACCGGTAGCTGGAATTGCAATGGGGTTGATGAAAGAAGGAGAACAGTTAGCAATATTATCGGATATTCAGGGCATGGAAGATCACTTTGGAGATATGGATTTTAAGGTTGCCGGTACTAAAAATGGTATTACAGCTTTACAGATGGATATTAAAATAAAGGGAATATCAAAAGATATTATGCGTAAAGCTCTCTCCAGGGCTAAAGAAGGAAGATTATATATACTTGATAAGATGCTGGAAGTAATTGAAAAACCTCGCGAAGAACTCTCGCCATATGCTCCATCGATGATAACAATGGATATAGATCCGGATAAGATAAGGTATGTAATTGGCCCGGGTGGAAAAACCATTAACAAAATTATAGAAAAAACAGATGCCAAAATAGATATTGATGATGATGGTAAAATTTATATTCTGGCAGATGATCAAAGCAAGGGAGAGGAAGCAAAAGAGATGATTGAAGAGCTGACTCGTGATGTAGTTGTGGGTGAGCATTATCAGGGAACTGTAAAACGTGTGGTTAATTTTGGAGCTTTCGTGGAAATCTTGCCCGGTAAAGAAGGTTTAATACACATTTCTGAACTTGCTGATTATCATGTGAAAAAGGTTGAAGATATACTGGAAGTAGGAGATGAAGTTCCGGTGAAAGTAATTGAAATAGATAATCAGGGTAGAATTAACTTATCAAGAAAAGAGGCCCTGGAAGATATGGAAGAAGAAGTGGAGGACGAATAAGTTCAATAAATTAATATAAATTTTGAAACATAAACTAGTTAAATCTAGTTTATGTTTTTTTATTATCAAAAAGGGAGGTTTTCTTTATTATACTGGGCAAACATGTATCTATAGCTGGAGGAATTAACGAGGCTCCGGAAAGGGCGAGTAAAATAGGTTGTAATAGTTTACAAATTTTTGCTAAAAACCCCCGTGGCTGGACAGGAAGAAAATTAAAAGATAGTGAAATTGAAAAAACTAAAAAGAATTTAAAAATATTTTCTTTAAATACATTTGTAGTACATTGTACTTATTTAATAAATCTTGCTTCTCCCAAAAAAGAATTATGGGAAAAATCAGTTCAGGGTATGAAAGATGATTACAAAAGAGCCGAGAAATTGGGGGCAGATTATTATGTTTTACATCCTGGAAATCACACAGGAGCAGGTATAGTAAAGGGGATTGAAAACATTATTAAAGGCCTGGACAGGATTATGGAGAAAGTTAAAGATAATACAGTTATATTACTGGAAAATGTTGCTGGGGCCGGTACTTCAGTAGGGTCGAATTTTAGAGAATTATATGATATAATAAAAGGTGTTAGTAATGATAAAAAACTGGGAGTATGTGTTGACACCTGTCATGCTTTTTCTGCCGGTTATGATCTTAGGGAAAAGAATGAATTGGAAAGATTACTATCTGATATAGAAAATACTTTTGGTATTAATATGTTAAAATTAATACATATAAATGATTCAAAATATAAAGTTGCTACAAATAAAGATGAACATGCACACATAGGTGAAGGCAAGATAGGCAAAGAAGGTTTTAAAAATATAGTTAATCATCCTTTATTAAAGGACTTACCTTTTATACTGGAAACACCTCAATTTGATGGTGAAGATGAGGATGTAAAAATAATAAAAAAACTAAGAACTGTTTAATTGGGTGATATTGTGGATATAAACGATTATTTTGATAATAAATTGATAAAAGAATTGAGAGATGAGATAAAAAAAGCCTCCGGTAATGAGGTATATTTTGTAGCAAAAATTGATATTGAAGAAAAAAAAGTGTGCAGTTTTGAGGTTAGAGCCAGAGGTAATCGCAGGATGGTTCCTGCTTTACTGGCAGATTTAAATCCCGGGCAATTGATTATACACAATCATCCATCGGGAAATCTAGACCCTTCTGCTCCCGATATTAGATTGGCTTCAAAAATGGGGGAGAGAGGCATAGGCTTTGCAATTATTAATAATGAAGTTAACGATATATATGTCGTTGTAGAACCCAAAAAACCTGAGAAAAAAGTTTCGCTTAATTATGAAAAATTACATGGATATTTTGATAAAAAGGGTGAAATAGCTACTCATCTTGAAAATTATGAATATAGAGAAGAGCAGATGAAAGTATTGAAAAAGGTTGTGGATAGTTTCAACAATTATAATTTTTCACTAATAGAAGCAGGCACCGGGACAGGAAAGTCCCTGGCTTATCTCATACCGGCTTTATACTGGGCACATCAAAATAATGAAACAGTTGTGGTGTCGACAAATACAATCAATCTGCAGGAACAGTTGATAAAAAAAGATTTAGTATTACTTAAAAAAGTTTTACCATTTGACTTTAAAGAAATTTTAGTTAAAGGTAGAAATAATTATGTGTGTCGTAGGAAACTTAATAAATTCAAAAAATCAGCAGCAGATTATATAACTGATAGAAGTGAGGAAAAACAATTTAAAAAAATTGTAAATTGGCTTAAAGAGACCGAGAGGGGGACTAAATCAGAGGCTGGGTTTGTGATCGATCAAAATTTTTGGCAGGAAATAGCTTCTGAAACTGATCTGTGTTTAAACACAAAATGTCCATTTTTTGATTCTTGCTTTTTTATGGAAGCCCGCAAAGAAGTGTATAATGCAGATCTTTTGGTGGTAAATCATCATCTGTTGCTATCTGATGCCAGATTGAAAAAAGACATGGATTCAGTTGAACGCGGTGTACTTCCTGAATATCATCACTTAATTATTGACGAAGCACATAATTTCGAACGGGCTGCCACCTATCACCTGGGAAAACCCTTTAATTATAATAGTTTGAATAAGTTTTTTGATCACCTGCACGACCATTCTTATTCTGTTATAGATTCTTTACGAAATGAGTTAGGAAAGGCAGATTTTAAAGATAAAGAACGATTTTATAAGATGATAGATAATAAGATTATTCCACTTCTTAAAAAAGTAAAAGAAATAGGTAGTGAATACAGGGCGATTCTTGCCGATTTTTTTAATGATTTTGAAAATGAATATCAAATTAGACTGACTGCTGAAAAATTAAATAAAAATAAATGGCAGAAAGTTTATCAAATTGGTGATGAATTAATAGGTTATTTAAAGAATTTAAATTATAATTTAAACAGTATATATGAAGATTTGCTTTTGTTAAATGAAGAAACTAAAGAATTATTGACAGAGTCAATTCTTGATCTGGAGGCAGCTATAGGGAGAGCTCAAATATTAATAGACCGATTATCTTTTAATTTACAGGCTGAAAAGCAAAATTATGTATTCTGGCTGGAAAATAGAGGTAGAAAAAATATTTTAGTAAGTCAGCAAAATGCTCCTTTAAATATAAGTGATTTACTATTTGACTCACTGTGGCAAAAAATGCACAATTTGATTTTAACTTCTGCAACATTAACTGTAAATAATAGTTTTAATTATATCAAGGAAAATTTGGGTTTGCCAAATAGTGAACAACTTAAAGTTGAATCACCGTTTGATTACAACAGTCAGGCTATGGTGGTAATACCCGATGATATTCCTTCTCCTGGTGAAAAAAATTTTTCAAAAGTTATAAGTGAGAATTTAAGTTTAATTTTAAATTCATATGGCGGGAAGACCATGGTATTGTTTACTTCCTATAAAATGCTCAATTATTGTCTCCGACAGGTTGAGAAAGATCTAAATAATAATAAAGTTAAAATTTTACCCCAGGGAAGGTTTCCCAGACATCAAATAATTAAAGAATTTAAAGAAAAAGAAAACAGGGTAATATTTGGCACAGTGAGTTTTTGGGAGGGGGTGGATATTCGAGGAGATGACCTGAAATATCTTTTTATGATGAAACTGCCATTTCCGGTACCATCTGAGCCTATAGCTGCTGCCAGGAGTGAAAAGTTAGAAAAAGAAGGGAAGAATCCCTTTTTTAATTATAGTTTACCACGGGCAGTGATCAGGTTTAAACAGGGGTTTGGTAGATTAATAAGATCCAGAAGCGATAAAGGTATGGTTGTTATTTTTGATAACAGAATAGCAAAAAAATCATATGGAAATGTATTTTTAAATTCTTTACCATCAGAATGTCCTGTAAAAACTGTAAGAGTTGAGTCATTAATCTATACAAAATCAAAAGAGTAAGATTAAAGCAATGTGGTAATTGGGGGGGTATTATGTCAAAAATTAATCTTTATAGTATATTATTATTGTCAATAATATTGTTTGCAACTATACATCAGGTTTCCGCTGAACCGGCTTTTACACTTATTTATGTTGCACAACAGGGGGACACACTTTATGAAATTGCTAGAGATTATGAAACTGATGTGGAAACACTACTTCGTATCAATGAAATAAATGAAAACGAAAGGATAAGGGTGGGAGATGAGCTTGTTATACCACATCAACAAAATAATGAAACAAAAGATGATAAGCATAATTTTGATAAGAAATTGTTTTCAGAAAAAATGGAAGAATTAGATAGTGATTTTTCTCTGGAAAGAACCACTACTTATTCGGTAAGGATTAATGAAGAACAGACTCTTCCTGATGTAGATTTTTCACCAAGTGAATTGATTACATATCATGTGGGTGTAGGTGATACTTTGTTTGACCTTGCTCGTGATTTTAATACAAGCACTGGAGTAATTATGGCCATAAATGATATGGAAAATAGTACAATTAAAAAGGGTGATACCTTAAAACTACCCGTGAATAATTTAACTGAGCAGGAGGTTATAGCTCGTACCATTAAGCCAAAAGAAGTGGAACTTTTGGCCCGAACAATATATGCTGAAGCTCGTGGAGAACCATATATTGGGCAGGTAGCTGTAGGTGCTGTTGTTATAAATAGGGTATTAAGTAATTACTTTCCTGATGATTTTAGAGAGGTTATATATCAGGGAGGACAATTTACTGCTGTTTATGATGGCCAGATTAAGTTAAATCCGAATCAAACGGCCTATGATGCTGCTCGTGAGGCCATTAATGGTAAGGATCCCACCCAGGGAGCTCTCTATTATTATAATCCAGAAACCGCCCGAAATAAAAGCTGGTTTTCCAGTCGTGAACTAATGGTTACCATTGGAGATCATGTTTTTGCTAAATAAATTAAGGTGTTAAATAGATGTGGCCTCCAATAGTTGTTAGAGGTTTTGCATTAACGAGTAATTTTATATTATTTACTTCCGGAATGGAAAGGAATGTACTATTGAGTGCTGCTAAAAGCAACTGTTCTTGTAATGCACCCCCCTGAAAATTTTTAATAATATTGTCATTAAAATTAATTGCTAATGTTCCGTTGTTAAGTTTAAAATATTTTATTTCTGTTCCTTCGGGGAGTATTGAGTAAAGTTCAGGTGGTGGATTTTTTAATTGATCAATACTGTGTTTTATGATAAACTCTGAGAGACTCATATTTTTCAAATTTTGATTTAGATAAAAACCTGTGGGATAAATAAAATCCCGGGAAACGAGGACTAATTTGTTATTTTTTATAGCAAAATAATAAAGCAATGGATAACTTTGATTATTGACCTTAATACTTCCACTGTAATCTTCTTTTCCTGGTGATTTGATTTTTTTATTTGTTATAATATCCGAGTTTTTAGAATTTATTTGATATTTTAGATATTCTACTACACCATCTCGTATTGCTTCGGCCAGCTTTTCAAGGTGATATTTATCTGTTAATTTTTTCCTGTCATCGGGATTTGAGATAAAACCCATCTCAAACAGAACTGCCGGACAGTTGCAATTGTTTAATACATAATAATTACCAGGAGCTACTTCTTTTTGATTACTTGCCTGAAGGTTGTTTATTTCTTCAAACAATTTTTCAGCCAGAATTTTGCTATTGTATGAATTGATTTTATAAAAAATATGTCCTCCAGATGGTTGTGGTGAGGAAAAACTATTTACATGAAGACTGATAAATAGATCAGCTTTATGTTTGTTGGCCAATTCGGGTCGGTGCTTTATGTCATCACTACGGCTTCTATTGTATAATTTATCATCTGATCTGGTTAATATGGGTATTATGTTTACTTTTTTTAATTTTTCTTTAAGTAAAAAAGCTGTTTTTAGGTTTATATCTTTTTCAAAAAGTTGATTATGGTAGTGAGTCCCGGTATCTATTCCACCGTGCCCTGGATCAATTATAACCTTAAATTCCATTTTCGAATTTGTAGAAGTGGGTTTGACTTGATAGTAATAAAATAAAGCTGTAAATAAAATAATTAAAATTAGTAAGAAATAAAGAATTTTTTTTCTTATGATTAATATGGACATTATCAGACCTGCCTTTCCTGGGTAATTGACTCTGTTATAGATTTTAAGATAATATACTAATTATTAATATATATGTGTGTATTTTTTTATTTAGAATATCCTCTCTTTATATTGCATAAAGGTATTAATGTGTGATCCTGCTTTATTAATTAAAGGGAGGATATTTGATGAAATATTTTGTGTCTGGTGGTAAAGGACTTATTTTGATAGTTTTTTTGCTAATCTTTTTATCCGGTTTTCTTTTTGGGAATCGATATGGAGAAAGCATACCGGTATTAAACCAGAGGCTTGTACCTATTTATAAAGTAGCTACCCCTGATAACAAAATATCTTTAACACTGGATGGAACCTGGGGAGCCGAGAATACTGATGAATTGCTTGATATCTTTAGTGAAGAAAACATTAAAGTTTCATTCTTTTTTGCAGGATACTGGCTGGAGAAATACCCACATCTTGTTGAAAAAATAGCTCTTGCCGGTCATGATATAGGAAATCACACTTATACTCATCCTCACTGTAATCAGTTGAGTCAGAATGAATTAGAAGAAGAGTTAAATAAAACTTCAGATTTTATTGAAGATTTAATAGGGCAGAGTCCTCGTTTTTTCCGCCCTCCTTTTGGAGAATATAATAATCAGGTTATTTCTACTGCTAACAATCAGGGTTATCAGGTCGTTCAGTGGAGCATAGATTCTCATGACTGGCAGGAACCGGGTGTAGATTATATTGTTGACCGGGTTTTGAATAATGCTGATTCTGGAGATATTGTATTAATGCATAATAATGCGCCACATACCCCGGAAGCCTTGACTGAATTAATTCCTGCCTTAAAAGAAAGAGGTTTAAAAATAGTCCCCTTATCCAAATTAATATATAAAGATGATTATATAATTCAACCACATAATGGACTGCAGGTGAGAAGATAATGCTGAAAAAATCTCGCCTTTTATTGTTATTTGCTATTTTTTTAGGAATGCTCTGGGGTATTATCAGTTATGATTTAATAGTGCCTGTGCAAACTGAACCGGTTACTCCCTATTATCACGGGACAAGAGGTCTAAATAATATTGCATTAACTGTGAATGTTGATTGGGGTGAAGAATATATTCCAGATATGTTAGAAGTTCTTTCGGAATATAATATAAAGGCGACCTTTTTTGTAACCGGTAAATGGGTTGAAAAAAATCCTGAATTACTAAAAAAAATACACGATAAAGGACATGAAATTGGAAATCATGGGTATTTACATCTTCATCCAGCAGATTTATCTCCTTCATCACTACATAAATTGATTAAAAAAAATGAGGATTTAATTTACAAACTTACAGGTAAGCAAACAAAACTTTTTGCCCCTCCTTACGGAGAAGTGAATGATAAAATAGTAAAATCTGCCAGTGATATAGGATATAAAACAATAATGTAGTCAGCGAATACTATAGACTGGCACCGTCCATCTCCTCAACTAATTGTGCAAAGAGCGGTAAATAAAATAGATGATGGCGGGATTATCTTAATGCATCCTACATCTCCGTCTCTAAAAGCTTTGCCACTAATAATAGACAAACTTAAAAAAAGAGGATTTGTTTTTGTTACGGTTTCTGAATTAATATCCAATTGACAAAATAGATAGGAAGGTGTTAATAAATGAAAATTAAAGTACAAAGAATTGATAAGAGTATAAAATTACCTGAATATCAACATCAGGGTGAAGATGCCGGACTGGATTTAATTTCTGCAGCTGATATTACTCTAAACCCAGGAGAATATAAGATGATTCCTACCGGGATAAAAATTGCAATTCCTCAGGGTTTTGCAGGATTTGTCTATCCCAGAAGTGGACTTGCTTTAAAACACGGAGTAACTGTTCTCAATGCTGATGGGGTTATTGATCCTGGTTATCGCGGGGAAGTTGGTGTAATACTTATTAATCATGGTAGTGATGAATTTCAAATAAAAAAGGGTGAAAGAATAGCCCAACTTATTATCCATCGTGTAAACAGGGTTGAATGGGAGGAAGTAGATAATTTAGATGAAAGTGATAGAGGAGAAGGTGGATTTGGGCACACCGGAGTATAACAGCGTTTTTAATCCCCCTGTTTTTTTTGTATAAAAAGATTGAAATTGGTTAATATATAAATGATATATTTTCATCTAAAATTGATAAAAGGGGGAATAAAATGGCAAAAGTTATAGGAGTTTTTAATGATAGGAAACAGGCCGAAAGAGCTGTAGGTGAGATCAGAAGAGCCGGTATAACTGATGAGAAAATATCAATTGCCGGTAAAGAAGAAAGTTTACGTGATGTGAGAGACAATAATCAGGGCAGAATGCAGGGTGAGGATGTTACAACCGGTGCGACTGCCGGTGGAACAATAGGAGGTCTTGCCGGTATACTAGCCGGTGCAGGTACTCTGGCCATTCCTGGAATTGGACCTATTCTGGCTGCTGGCCCTTTGGCAGCAGGACTTGGTGGAGCGGCTGCGGGAGGACTTACAGGCAGTCTCGTTGATCTCGGTATTCCCCGGGAAAGAGGAGAACATTTTGAAAATGAAGTTAAAAGAGGCAGACTGCTGGCAGTTGTTGAGACTGATGAAAATAAAGTTGACGAAGTTTCTCAGCACCTTCGTAATAACGGAGCACAGAATGTAGAGAAACACTAAAACTTTAATAAATTAAAAAAGAGAAGCTCTCTCCTGTTAATTGGGGGGAGCTTTTTGCAGGTAAAATAAATAAAATATAATTGCAGGATTTGAGGTAATTTTTACAGAAATATATATAATAGTAGATAGAAAAAATAATAAAAAATTATATAAAGCTAATAGTTCAATTGACATATATGCAAAAGATTACTATAATTTTATTAAGTCAAAAAATATTTAACAGGAGGGTTAAGAATGGGTGTAAAAAAAGAAGGAGAAGTTTACAGATGTGAAGTGTGTGGTAATATTGTAAAGGTTGTTGAAGTTGGTGGTGGAGAACTGGTCTGCTGTGGTAAACCGATGAAACTTGAGGAATAAAATTTCTGGAGGATTAAAATTTTGGGAGGATAAAATGAAAATTAAAAAGAAGACCATGGATATGAAAAATTGGGCTGTAATTGGAGCGACAAAAAACAGGAGTAAATTTGGTTTTAAGATTGTTGAAAAATTAAAAAAGCATGACTATCAAGTTTTTCCCATTAACCCCAATTACAATGAAGTTGCAGGACTTAAGTGTTATAATAGTATAAAAGATATTTCAGAAAAAATTGATGTGGTTGATATGGTTGTGAATCCTTATACAGGTATTAATATTATAAAAGAAGTAAATGAAGCAGGAATAGAATATGTTTGGTTGCAGCCGGGAGCAAGAAGCAAAGAAATTAAAGAATTTGCAGAAAAAAATAATATAAAAGTTGTTGAAGATTGTATATATGCTTCACTTTCCTAGACAGATTTGGGAATGTTGAAGTGAACGAAAAGTTTTGGGATATAATAAACATTAAATTAAGCAATTTAAGAAAAATTATAATTTATTTGATTAATGTCTGCATAAGTTTATTAAAATAATAGAATTTTACATAAGAGAAGGAAAATCATATAGGCTCATATAGGATTAAATACATTCTGATGAGATTTTTGGGCTTGTAGGAATTATATGATCAAGCTGATGGTTATAGCTGAGTAGAATTGGTTTATTCAATATTATATTCAATGGATATAACTGATATTGGTTTAGATGAATTGTAGAAAGTGTTAAATCTTACATTTGGTTTGTAATTCCATAAGAGATGGGCCGGTAGGCTTCTTCTTATTATTTATTTAATAAAGTTTTCTATATTGAAAACGATTGCATAAAATTGTATTTAATTTTTTAAAAACTCACAGGGGAGGATAAAATTTAATGGCAGGAGTAACTTTAGAAAATGTGTCAAAACATTTTGATGATGTAGTTGCTGTTGAAGATGCCAATCTTGAAGTAAGAGATAAGGAATTTCTGGTACTGGTTGGACCTTCAGGTTGTGGTAAATCGACGACTCTAAGGATGATAGCAGGACTGGAAGAAGCAACTGAGGGGATAATAAAAATAGGTGATGAGGTTGTAAATGATGTGGCGCCAAAGGACAGAGATATTGCCATGGTTTTTCAAAATTATGCCCTTTATCCCCATATGAATGTGTATGATAATATGGGTTTTGGACTTAAATTAAGAAAATTTGATAAAGAAATTATTGATGAAAGGGTGCAAAATGCAGCCCGGATACTCGGCATAGAAGAACTGCTTGAAAGGAAGCCCAAAGAATTATCCGGTGGTCAAAGACAGAGAGTAGCACTGGGCCGGGCCATAGTCAGGGAGCCGAGAGTATTTTTGATGGATGAGCCTCTTTCCAACCTTGATGCAAAGTTGAGGGTACAGATGAGGACAGAGTTGAGCAAATTACATGAAAGGTTGCAGACTACAGTAATTTATGTTACTCACGATCAGACTGAGGCCATGACCATGGGTGACAGGATAGTAGTATTAAATGACGGAGTTATCCAGCAGGTTGATGATCCTCTCACATTATATAACTCACCTGTTAATATGTTTGTTGCCGGTTTTATAGGCAGTCCGGCCATGAACTTTATGGACGCGGTAGTTTTAAGGGAAGGCAATGAATATTATCTGGACGGACACGGGAGTTTTAAAATAAAGATACCGGAAAGCAAACTTGATAAATATCCACAGACCAAAGAATATACTGACAGAGAGGTAGTAATGGGGATAAGGCCGGAGAATTTATTTGATGCCAGTCTACAGCATGATATAGATATAACAGAAGAAAATTCATTTCAGGCAGTAGTAGATGTGGTAGAACCGATGGGGTCAGAGATCTACTTATATCTTAAGGCCGATGATCATGAGATGATTGCAGAAGTTGAGGCTGAGAGTACGGCAGATGTCAAAGATAAACTTAAAATAGGGGTTAATACTAATAGACTCCATATTTTTGATAAAGAGACAGAAGAAGCTGTTTTTTA
>CAZSTU010000018.1:0-18333 GCA_964609745.1 uncultured Halanaerobiaceae bacterium | reverse complement strand
AGTAAATTTTCCTTAAAAAATATCAGAAATATTTTCTGAACTTAATTTCACTTCTTCTTCTACTTCAGGCAAATTATAAGTAACCACTAATGCTCCCATCTCTGTCGGAATATGCATAATATCTTTATCAGCTTTTTCCAGTTCTTCATCTTTCATGGGGGCATCGCTGCCTGCATAATCAAAAGTTCCATCAATTATTCCTCTTATACCTCCCCCACTACCTATTGACTGATAATCAATTTTAACATCATTATTCTCAGTATAAACATCCATCCACTTGGAATACAAAGGATAGGGAAAAGAAGCACCTCCAGATTTTAGTGAAACTTGTTTGGCCATTACTGTTCCCGACATAACTAAAACTAATAATACTAACACCATAATCACAGAAATTTTCCCTTTGAACATTAATAATTCCTCCCTTTTTATTCTTATTTATATATGTTATCTTTCAACTTAACTAAATAATACCAGAGTGATGTTAAATTTAGATTTCATTTAAATTAAAATCAGGTTACATTTATGTTAAAAACATGTTAAAATAAAAAATGCTTACAAAAATAGCCAGAGGAATTATTGCTTAATCTTAACTATAATAAAATTTTTATTGGATATCAACTATCTACTATTTTTAAATCAAACCAAAAACGGGAACCTTCTCCCGGTGTGCTCTCCAGATTAATTTTGCTATTATGATTTTGTACAATATGCTTTACTATGGAGAGGCCTATACCTGTACCCCCAAGTTCTCTAGATCGGGCTTTATCTACACGGTAAAATCTTTCAAAAATTCGATCCTGGTCTTCATAGGGGATACCAATACCATTATCTTCAACTTCTATTTTAATCTGATCTCCCCTTGGAGAAAGACGGATAATTACTTCACCATCCTGCTCCGTATATTTAATACTATTATCAACCAGATTAACTAAAACCTGTTCAATCTGTTCCCTGATCATAAAAACAGGGGGCAAGTCATCTTCATATTCACCTCTTAGCTTAACATTCTTCTTTTCAGCTTTTTCTCTGAGCCGATTTATTGTTCTGTCAGCTACTTCCTGAATATATCCCGGTTTTAAATCAGGATTTTCCTGTTCTACTTTAGATAAATGTAATAAGTCCTGAATCAAAAATTCCAGTCTATCTGCCTCATCTTTTATAACCCTAAGAAATCGTTGAGAAGTTTCCTGATCTATTTCGTTGCTTTCCAGTAAAGTATCAACATACCCAATAATGGAAGTCAAAGGAGTTTTTAATTCATGGGAGACATTGGCCACAAATTCTTTGCGTACCTGTTCCAGATGGCGAAGTTCTGTTATATCTGTCATAACAATTACTCCACCCAGTAATTTTTCTTTTTCATTAATTATCGGTGCAAAATGACATCGTAAAATTTTTTCTTCTTCTCTATTGAGAACAATTTCCTGACTGATTATATTTCTTTCTGTCAGTGCTTCCTCCATAAAGTTGGAGAGGCGGTGATTGCGAACAGTTGAAGTCAGAGATTTTCCATTAATCTCAACTTTTTGCAGGGACAGCATTTTGCGGGCAGCAGGATTAATCAAAATTACATTTTGTTTTTCATCTATAGCAATTAATCCATCAACCATACTGCTTAATATAGCTTTAATCTTGTTTTTTTCAGTAGAAATTTCCTTTATCTTATTATCCAGTTTTTCTGCCATAAAATTAAATTTTTGTTTTAATTTCTTTATTTCCCTGTTATTTCCTTTTAAATTAATTCTTTTACTATAGTTACCACCTGCTATTTCGGAAACTAGTTCTGTCATTTCCTGCAGTGGATTTATTAAATTTGAGGTAAACCTCCAGATCAATGCAATACTAATTAATAAAAGTGAAATAAAAAATAAAAGATATTGTTTTAAATAATTTTTTACCACCTGATTAATATTCTGTAGTGATTTAGCCAGCCTTATAACACCTGCCAGTTCCCCTCTAGACGTGGTCACAGGTATAGCCAGATAAAGCATATCCATATTTAAAGTATTACTAAAGCGAATCGAAGAACCGACCCCAGTACCATTAGACACTTCTTTGATCTCAGGACGATCAATGTGATTATCCATATTTGCCGGATCATGACGGGAGTCAGCCAGAACAATCCCACTTTCATCAACAATAGTAATACGAGCATTTATTTTTTTTCCCCATTCTTTACTCCACTCATCCAGTTGTGCGGGAGTTTGATTCTCAATTTGAACCTCCTCGTTGGCTTTAATCAGCATTGCCTCATTTTGCAGTGAATTTTTAAGCTGTTCAATATAAAAATTACGGTGATTACGGGCAAAATAATAAAAAATAGCTCCAATAATAATTAATATAACTATAATAATTATCAAAAGGAGCTGGTTTCTAAGACCCATCTTATTCCATTTCAGCAAATTTATATCCCACCCCCCGCACCGTAACAATATATTCTCTGCCTATCTTCTGCCTGAGCCGACGTATATGAACGTCAACCGTCCTGGTATCTCCGGCATATTCATAACCCCATATTTTTTCCAGTAAAACATCTCTTGTTAAAACCTTTTTGTCATTAATCATAAAATAACGAAGAAGTTCAAATTCTTTGGGAGTTAAATCAATTCTTTCATCATTTTTAAAAGCCATGTGGCTATCAAGGTCAAGTATTATTTCTCCTTTTTCATAAACTCTATTATCATTATTTTTTTGTGTGTCCTCCTTAATTCGCTCCATTCTGCGAAAAATTGCTTTAATCCTGGCCAGAAGTTCCCTGGGGCTGAAAGGTTTTGTAATATAATCATCAGCTCCCATTTCCAACCCCAGAATTCTGTCAACCTCTTCCCCTTTGGCAGTGAGCATAATTATAGGAATATTTTTTGTATTTTTTTTACCGCGTATTTGACGACATACAGAAAGACCATCAACTTCCGGCAACATCAAATCCAGGATGATTAAATCAATATTATATTGAGTTATTTTTTCAAGACCCTCTTTACCATCTCTGGCCAGAAAAACTTTATAACCCTCCTCTTCCAGATTAAATTCAATCAATTCTCTGATATTCTTTTCATCATCTATAACCAAAATGGTCTTAGACAAAACTATTCCTCCTTCATAAACCATATACACAAAAAACTATTTTACTAATGCAGTAAATCTTTTTCTCTCAAACTAAGTGCTATATCGGCAAATTGATCACTGACATGTTCTATATCTTCCAGAGCCTCCAGATATATTATACCTGCATAGGGTACACAAACCCCCTCATTAAGCCGCCTCATGTGAGCATCACGATACTGAAGCTGGAGATTATCAAGATCTCTTTCTCCTTTTAACAATTCATCCCCAATATCTAAATCATATGTTTCCAGTAATTACATTGATTTATTTATTAACCTCTTAATATAATCTATAACTTCTTCCATTGTCTCCCTAGCTTCATCAGAAAATCCAACATCATTTTCTATTTTACTAAGAGTAAGTTCTTCCAGATTATTTGCTTCATCACCCACCCATTCAACTGCATCCACAATGGCCAAATAAGTATCATGTAGTCAAATATCATCTTCAGACAGGGAACCCTGTGGTAATTTTGTCAGGAATGTAATCAAATCCTCTTCAATGGAATTTACAATTTCTTCTTTTTCCATTACTGATCTGGCCAGACTTTCATTATCAGTCATAAGAGCTTCTGTCGCCTCATTAACCATATCTCTTGCAATTTCATGCATTCTGATTATTTCATTATTGACCTGTTCCAGAGCCATTCCAGGAGTTTCAAGCATCCTATCATCAAGATAACTCAAACCCTCACTTAGTTCCTTATCTTCACCGGGTATAAGTCGTGTTACAATATTAGCTATAAAGCCAACAAAGGGCACCCAGAGTACTGTATTTGCAACATTAAAGAAAGTGTGAGTATTAGCCAGTAATCTTTCAGCAGATGGTGATTCTCCAAAAAATCTCGATAGTGAAGAAATAAATACATGAATTTTATTAGCAAAATCTGGAATAACATAAAATAAAGATATTAATACTCCAGCCCCCAGAACATTAAACATAAAATGGGCAGCAGCAGCTCTTTTGGCTGAACGATTGGCAGTTATACTGGAAAGGATGGCGGTAATGGTTGTACCAATATTGGTACCAAGAAGTAATGGAACGGCTGACCAGTAATTAATCACCCCGACTGAAAGAAGACTTAAAAGAATTCCTATACTGGCTGAACTACTCTGTAACACAATAGTCATACCTGCTCCCAGCAGTACCCCCAGTATTGGTGAAGCCCCAAATGCTTCCATAATATTTACAAAATACTCTGAGTCATTTAACGGCTGCATTGTATCTTTCATAATAGTTAAACCCAAAAATAATATTCCAAATCCTAAAATAATCTGTCCTATCTGCTTGGTCATATCCTTCCTGCTGAACAGATACAAAACCGCTCCCAGGGCAATAAAATGAAAGGTAAAATCACTTAATTTAAAAGCTATAAGCTGGGCTGTAATAGTTGTCCCTATATTAGCCCCCATTATAACTCCTATAGACTGAATTAGTGACATCAGCCCGGCATTGACAAAACCTACCACCATAACAGTGGTGGCACTACTGCTCTGCACAATGGCAGTTACCAGGGCTCCTACCCCTATACCGGCAAATCTATTTGAAGTAAGCAAAGCCAGTAACTTTTTCAACCTTTTGCCTGCAGCTTTTTGCAGCCCCTCACTCATCTGAGTCATACCGTAAATAAATAAACCCAGACCTCCTAATAAACTAAAAAGCATTGACCAGGAAAAAACTGACAAAATATACTACCCCCTTTATGTATTAAAAATTATATATAAATCATCTTTGTAGTTTCATTATTATTATTCTACAAAAATCGCAACAATCCTTTTAATCAATAAATTATAATTTATTCTAAATATTTTCCAATTTGAAAATATAAATTATTTATCTATGTCTAACAATATTTTTGATAGAGTTGGTTGATTTGTAAATAATTTTTTGGAAATATCATATGTGTGTATATAGAGGTAACTTTTCCCAAGGAATCTACTGCAAAATACTTTTTTAATCTGAAAAATATTACTCCTTTTATTGCCTGCAGCAAACAATTTTCCATTTTTAAAATGTTTTTTTTACACATATATTCATTAATGAAATGCAAAGATTTATTATAATTTTTATTAAAATAATATAATAAACCTAAATCTCTTTCCCTGCTTTCTATCCTCAACTCATCTATTATGTTGTGAATCTTATTTGTAGAAAATTCTATATCAAAGTCAATAAATAATTTTAAATAATAAAGACATTTAAAATAAAAAATGTGTTTATTTAACATATTTGGAAAATCATATATTGCTTTATTCTTTTCAAAAGAATTTACAAACTGCCAGGCATAACTATTACCAAGAAGTTTTATCTGATTTTTGACACTTCTATTCTTTTTTTGATTTACCATTTCTATTATCCATCTTATATCCAGAACTTTTGAAAAATCAAAGTAATCCGGGTTAATTTGTCTTAAAAAACTGTCAGCTTTCTGGCTATAACCCAGTTTTAATAAAAATTTTCCTTTCCAGTAATACAAAAGATTTTTATTTTTAAATTCATATTTTTTCTCAATCTCTTTAATGATCTCCAGCCCACCAAATATAATGTTTTTTTTAAATAACACCCTCAATAAAGAACTGATAAAATGATCATTAATTGTAAAATAATTAATTACCTTTAAAAGCTCTCCTCCGTTTCGCAAAAATGCTGTAAGCCAGAAAAAAAGAAAATTTAACTCACCGGAAATTTTCCATCCTTTTTTAAAAAAATTCATAGATTTTTGTAAGTTTCCCTTATTTAAATATTTAATTCCATCTGAAGACAAAATTGTATAATTATCAGCAAGAAATGATGAAAATAATATATCCTGCCAGTAATCATTCCTCTTTATAATAGGAAATCTTAATATCCCATATGAAACCTCATGCTCCGTAAAGGCAAGTGAAAATGAAGAAACAAACTCTGAAAAAGAAATGATATTTTTGGCCTTAACCAGTCTCAGTTCAAGATAGGGCAAAACAGTATTTGATTGTTCACACTCCATAAGTGGTAAAAATATTCCGCCATAAGTGCCATTAACTAAAATACTATTTAGCTTCTCAACTTCGAAAAGTTCTTCCCCGGCTTTCAAAAATAAAAACCAATTATTATCTTCAGAAAACAGCTTTTGAGATAAATTATTATTTAAATCTACGGCTATACTATTATAAGTTGAATCATCTTTTACAGAAACAGAATTTCTATCAAGCAAATATATTCTATTAACATTCCCCTCTATACTAAAAAGCGTAATCAATGTTTTAATTTCATCACTGGCTCCTAAAATAAATGCTGTAATAGACATTAAATCTCTCCCATCAATAAGACAATATTTTTCTATATATTGCTTTTAACTGCAGGGCCGCTCTTTCCCAGTTGTATTTTTGGGCAGTAAACTCCTGTAATTCATTTTCACGTTTTATTTTATAATTATTCAATATTTTTTTTCTAAGAGGTTCAACTTCTCCAGGAGAGCAATAAATAACTTTTTTACCAAAATATTCTAAGGGAAGGCCACGATCTGTTGTTATCAGTTCAGCCCCACAGACTGCAGCTTCCAGATTTACCAGTCCCGGGGTTTCATACCAGCTAACAAGTACATGCAGACAACAATTTTGATAAAATTTTATTAAATATTTTTGTTCCAGGCAATTAATGAATTTTACGCTTGCTTTCTCTGCTTCTTTTAAACAAAGACGATAATATTGCCGATCATTGACAGCACCTATAATAATCAAAGGAATACCTGTACCCTGTACAGCTTTAATCAGAGTTAATTGATTTTTTCTGGGGTGGATCCGTCCTACACTGAGAACATATTTTTTTTTATTTTTAAAATAAATATCAGAGTTATAAAGTTCCAAATCAACTCCATTATATACAACATCACACGGAATTTTAATTTTAAAATCTTTTTTGATTTTCTCATATTCTCCCCATCCATTGGGGATTAAAAAATCACACATTTGTAAAATCTTTTTCCGCTTAAGCTGCTGATTCTGCCATATACATAATTTATCTGGATAAACATGTTGAAGATATTCAGTTAAATCCCAGTATACTGGACTTAGTATCAAAGGTTTTTTTTGGTTTTTGACAGAAATACATTGTGGTAAACATGAATCAGTTCTAAGAATATTAAAACAATGGATAAGGTCATATCCAGATAACTCAGGATTTAATGAATAGTCTACATCAACATTTATTTTAAATTGTCGTAAATAATTTTTCAAATTGTGAATTTGCACTGTATCTCCAGCCATTATTTCATTAAGATCAGGCCTTACAAGAAATAAAATATTTATAATATCAACTCCAATTTGATCTATTCCAGATAACAGGATCCTCTAATCCCAAACGCCAAAAAGCCACTATTTTTACATTAAATTTATTAAGCATATTTAATTTTTTGAAGATACTTGCCTTATTTTCATACCAAACCTCATGTTTTCCATCCTCACTGTAATAGTGAAAATAAGGTGATGAAGATTCTTGATCCCATTCTACACAAATATCATCATTTTTAAGTATATTTTGTATTTGATAATATGAAAGTCCCCGAGCTCTATTTTTTTCATTTTCGAGAGGCCAGTCATAACCATAAAAGGGTAGGGCAATACAAATTTTCGATAATGGAATTTCCATTACCGCATAATCAATAACATTATAAACCCAGGACAATGGAGCAATAGGTCCGGGTATACCTCCAGCCCAGTGATAGTCATAAGCCATTATAACCAATCTTTCTATAATATCTCCCAGTTCATTATATCTATAAGCCCCTGCCCACTCTGTATTTATACGATTTTCAGTCTTTGCGGGCACAGTTAACTCCAATTTATGTCCACTGAAACCCAATTTATTTTTTAATTTAAAAATTAAATACATAAAGTTTTCATATAGTTCAGGTTTTACTCCCTCAAGATTAACATTTACTTTGTTATATTCCCGTGTCTGTAAGTACGAACTTAATTCGTTTACCAGTGTTTTTATACTTTTTGTATTTTTTAATAACTCTGTCGTTATTTTATTGCTGAGTTTAAAGTTTTGTATTACAGGAACTATCTCTATTGTTTTGTTTTTAGATAATAATTTTTCATCACCATTATTTATTAAAAGTTTACCATCACTTTTCACCTGAAGACCGGTAAATAATATTTGATCGATAAAGTTTCTATTGTCTATAAAAGATTGACGGCCTAATTTATTACCTGGTATATAATAAAAACACTTTTTCATCGAAATTCCTCCTAAAATCTAACCTTTAATTCCTCTAAAACGTTCTCAATGTAATTACATACTGTAGCCCTAGAAGAACCTGCAAAAAGAAGGCCAACTGCTTTATTATTTTCATCAACTACAAGTGAACCACTATCACCTGCTTTTGAAATGGGATCTGTAATAAATTGATTGGTAAAAACAGCGGTTTCATTTTCAGACATATTAACCTCTACACTAGCATCCAAAACCCGGATTCTCCCCTCAGTTACACCGGTAGTTCTTCCGCTTTTTTTAATCAGCATATTTACTTGAGGAGCAGTAACATCATTTATCTTTCCAATCTCCATTATCTCTGCATCCACTTTTTCTTCTCGGGTGGGTCGGGCTACAGCACAATCAACTAAGTTTTCAATACCCCTTTTGAAAAATTTTATATTATAATCCGGTTTAAAGAGACTTAACAACATATTACATAAATATTCCATACTTTTGGCTACAGGACATTCAGTCGACCCACTCCCATTAATTGGTACAAATCTTTCCAGACGACCAATAACATCCTCGGGCTGACTACCATTATCATAAACCCCCGGTTGTAAGATTGGATCTCCTAATTCAGCCCGTCCGTCCTTTCCATTTGAAATATTTGCCATTACATGATTGTTTGACAGTAATAGTGGTTTGCCACTTTTATTATCTCTAACAACAGCTCCTAGCGTGCCTGCTGAAATTTTGTAATGTCCTATACTTACTCCGGGTTTAACCGGTCTAACCCTTTCTGTTCTCAAATTTAAAAATTGTACATCGCCTATTTCAATTACATCAGTATTATATCCTTCAACTTTTTCGGGAACCATATCATAAGTTGATAATTTATTTTTTTTCATTTTCTCTTTTACCAGCACAATTATTGCTTTTTTTTCTGTTTTTTCTCCATTTTTTTCCTTTAAACCATAACCAACACCTACTACATTACGCAACTTGAAAAATTTATATTTGTATTTTCCTATAATCTTTCTATAATTTAAGCACATAAAAAAACCCCCTGCCTGATCTATGATAATTTATCTTATTCAGGCAGAGGTTCTTTGGTGCACCGGTATTTTCTTTTATTATGGTTTAAGTAAAATTTTAAGTGAAGATTTTTCTCTGGCTCTCTTAAAAGCTTTTAACCCTTTACCTAGAGGATATACTGCAGTTATTAATTTTTCTAGGCAAAGATCATTGTTCTTTAAAAGTCTCAGAGCAGGCGAAAACGGACCACATCTCGATCCAAGAAGTTTTATTTCATTAATGGCGATTTTTGCAAGACTTACATTTAATTTTTGAGCAGTTGTAGTTTTGTAAATTATCTTTCCTTCCGGTGCCACCAGATCAACAGCTTTTTTCAAACCAGATGAACTACCCGTAGCTTCTATAATGACTGGAATATCCATTTCTTCAGACAGCTCTTTTTCAAAAACAGTCTCAATGTTCATATCATCCAGTGTGGAAAGTTTTTCTTGATGATGTCCCACTACTTTTACTGAAAAGCCAAGTGCCCAGAGGGTACGTGCTGTAATCAAACCAAGCTTTCCATCACCAAGAATCAGTATTTCAAAAGTTGGCTTTATATGATATTGTTCTACAATTTCAACAGCTGCAGCTATGGGTTCCACAAAAACAGCTTCTCTATCCGAGACTTCTTGTGGTACAATATGTACATTTTCCCGGGGGAGGGTGAGATATTTTGCAAATACTCCATCTTTATTTCTCATACCAAGTGTTTTAATGTTTTTACAATGTTTAAATTGATTATTTTCACAACGTTCACACTGATAGCAAGGAATGTTGATTTCTCCTACTACTCTTTTTCCTTCAAGTTCCCCTTTAGAATCTTTAACCACTCTACCCACAAATTCATGACCGAGAATCCCGGAAAAATCTATCATGCCTGATAAAATCTCCATATCAGTATTACATATACCTGCCATGATAACTCTAATTAAAACTTCATTTGATCCTCGTACAGGATCTTTTACCTCTTTTAATACAACACTTCCATCCTCTACTACAAGACCTTTAATAATATCACCCGCCTTATTAAATTTATATTATATTTTTTTAAAACTATCAAACAATAATAATATTGTCAAATAAAAAAACCAATAAGCCTATCGCTTATTGGTCGTTGATTTTTATATTTCATTATTTATAACTAAACAATACCAATCTTTGTCTCATCTTCTTTTGTTTTAATTTCAACATTATCTGTAAGTAAATCTGCATAACTATAAGAAAGGCGTCTGATCTGGTCATGGTCATCAATTTTCACTACAAACACATTAGGATAAGTTTTTTCCAGTATTCCCTCTTTTCTCATTTCTTTTCTCCTGCCTCTATTGGCCTTGACCATAACCTCCTGTCCTACAAAGGAGTGTACTTCTTCTTTAATTTCTTCCAGAACATTTTTAGACATATAATTCCACCTTTCTCCTTTTATTCCATTTTTCGCCTTACAGGTGTGCAACTATTTTTCTTACTTATTATAGCAAATATCCCCTGTAAAGTCAAGTAAATAATAAGTATAACAGATAATAGAAAAGATGTCAAGGATAGCATAAACGTAATTTCCCCCTCGTTTCTACCCCACCTATCCCACCTTCCCCGCTAATAGTAGTCTGTATAATTTCTTTTGCAGAAATTATTTCTTTGATTGAAGTAAAGGCAATCTTCTCTATAACAAGTATTGGGTCTAGAAAATGAATTAGTTTATTCCCGGGAGAACTGGCGAAATTTGCCCCAGCAGTTAATAAATCATGATAATTGGATTGACAGGCTCCCGCAAATATTACCAGTTGATCCAAATCTGGAAGATAGGAGCGGGCCAACTTTACTACTTGAATAAAATATTGTGAAGTCCTGTAGGTTGATTCATTATATTTCCCATCATGTCCGGTTATAACCAGTATATCCGGATTATATTTTTTTAGATATTCTATTACTATTTCTGGTTGTCCTTTTTCTCTTATAAAAAATCCTGAAACGTCTAATTGTAAATTTTTATAATTTTGCAGTGAAAGCTCTAAAAAATTACGATCTCCATCAAGATGAAGAATCTTTGCCTGCCTTTCTCTAAAACTATTTTCATTTATATCTCTTTGTTTCATTATCCTTCTATTTAAAACCAAATTTCGCTGTTGTCTCATCAAATATTCATATGATTCCATTAATATATTTTTTTTTAATTCCATTTTGCTACCATTATATGGCTTTAAATCATCAGGGGGGGCATCTGCCAGCAAACGCATTTTACAACTGCGCAAAATAACCCGATCCCCTTCTATTCTCTCTATTTTAAAAATAATATCCGAATTATAAGAAATTCTTGTCACAAAATCACCAGGTTCATAGTTCATCAACCCACCCCCTTTGTTTTATAATATGTAAAGGGAGGGGCAATTGTTCTTTTTCCAAATTAATTATTTGGTATATTTATCTGCAACCTTTGAAGCAGCATAGGATTCGGGTTTAATCATAGCCTCATAACCACTACCGACTACCATTCCTACCACTTCTTTAATAATATCGTTTGTCGGTCCATTATTGCCAACATCCACATGTATCTGAATTCCTAATCTTTCATTAAGATTTTCTTCCCGGGCAAGAAAAGATGTCAACTTGCTGGCAACATCGAGGCTTCGAGAGACTTCATAAAATATACGCTGTTTCATACCAACTTTCAAATGGGTTCTTTCCTTATGATAGAAAAATCTACCACCATGACCAACCCGATAAATAACAATAGCAGTAACAAATACAGCTTCATCCATTCCCGGTTGAGAATCAGTACCTACAATTAAGTTATATTCTTGATGAGGCTGACTGCGGACAAAATCCATTATTGTTTTATATGTTTTTTTTAGATCCATTGTGCCATCTGTTGGACTTATAAAATCCATAAATCTCACCAACTTTTGTCAGAATTTTTATTTTCCCACAGTTTATTGCTAAGCTCAGCAATTCTGGCAGGTGGCAGCTTTTCTCCACGCCTGCGAGGATCTATGTTACACTGTTTTAATGAAAAAATAACTGAATCTTTCTCCAAATCAATATTTGCTGCTTTACTCAAAGCATTCTTAATATTTTTTCGTCTCTGTTGAAAAATTGCCTGAACCACTGCAAAGAAAAACTCTTTATTTTTCAAAGAAAAAGGAGCTTTACTATAAGTTTTAAGCTTGATTATACTCGAATTTACTCCGGGTTTTGGGATAAAAACAGTTGGAGGTACTTCATGAATTATCTCAACCCTGGAATAATACTGTACAGCTACACTTAAAGCTCCATATTCTTTTGTGCCTGCCTCTGCTGTCATTCTTTCTGCCACTTCTTTTTGTACCATAAATACAAACCGGGAAAAATTATAATCATCTTCCAAAAGACTCATTATTATTGGAGTAGTAATGTAATAAGGTAAATTGGCAACCACACTTGCTTGATATTTGTTTTGTTTTCTTCTTTTCAAAAAAGAATCCCATATAATATCTCTTACATCTTTTATAACTATTTCCAGTCGGGGGTCATCAAATAATTCTTTTAATATTTTAGCCAGCTTCTCATCTTTTTCTATAGCTATTAAATATCCCTTCTCGAGACTCTCTAATAATCTTTCAGTAAGTCCTCCTATCCCCGGACCAATTTCTATTAAAAGATCTGTTTTTTCTAAATTTGCTGCTTCTACTATTATATCCAATATATTGGGATCAATTAAAAAATTTTGTCCCATTTTCTTTTTGATTTTGATATTATATTTTTTTAAAATCTCTTTTGTTCTTGAAGGAGTAGCAATTGCCTGAGTCATTATCAATCTCCTGTTCTATTATTAAATCAAGATTTTTTTTAATTTTAACATATCTCAGCTAAATTAGCAAAAGTAACAAAAATAAAATGAGTGTTAGGCTAATCGTACTAAAACGAATAAATATTTTGCTATAACATAAATATTAAAAAGAGTAGAGAAAATCTCTACCCTTTTTGTGATACTAAATATCCATTTCTTCCATTATCTTTGCTGGAGTAGCAAAAGTGTTTTGAAGACTATTGGCTGTGGCGGAAAAGGTTTTAAACATATTGTTTAATAAAGTAATTTCCCGGTCCAGTAGTTGAAAATGTTTGTTAAATGTATTTTCACCACCCATGAAAAGTAAAATCAAAATGAGGAATAAAATATAACTCATATCCTGACCTGATTTTTTTTGAGACTTCTCCTCATTCTGAATATTATTATCTTTAGTCAAAATTATCCCCCCTTAATTCACATTTCTTTTTTAATATATCATACGCTATCCATATTCCATTGTTACAATCTTTAACGAATTAATTATAATAACATATATTATTATGAAATCACTTAAAAAGGGAGGGGAATATATGAGTGCCGGTTCCGGGGATAAAGCAAATGCATATTTGTTGTTTTTAATTTTGATTTTACTGCTTCTTTCAGAAGATATATTAACCAGTATAAAAAAAATATTTTCCATCCGGGGTTATGAAGAAAAAGAATCTATACAAAATAAAAAAAAGGGGGGATAAAATGGACGAAAATAAATTATTAGATATTCTTAATAATACTTTACAGCAGAAAAGTAGTAATTTAAAGAATAACGAGCTTTTCGGATTAACAAGTCTTATGGCTTTAATAGATATACTTGCTCTTTTTCGAAAAGAAAATTATCAAATTAAAAACAAAAGTGAAGATAATAGCACAGCAGATAATAGTTCAGTAAATAATATAATAAATAAATTACAGCATACAAATAATTCTGATTTACAAAAGTTACTACCGGTTTTAATGGGAGCTCTAAATAGCGACGGAGGTAACAACCTGGGAAATTTAATGAATTTATTAAAAAACTCTTCCAAACAAGAAAATAATTCTCAAGAAGAAAAAAATAATGAAAAGAACATAAATGAGAATAATAGCAATGAAAAAAAAGAAAAAAAAAACTGGATTGGAGTAAATTGAAATTATAACAGGAGTTTACTCCTGTTTTTTTTTAACATTTTATACTAAAATATTTTAAAAGAAAATAACCAATACTATATCACGGAAACTTAAAAGTTTTCAATATAAAATTATAGGAGACATTTATGAAAAATAAAGAAAACTTAATGTTACTGGCCTACAGTGGTGTCCCGTTTATAATGGTACTGGGTAATTCAATGCTAATCCCAGAATTCCCGCAGATAAAACAGGCTCTGCATATTTCTCAATTTAAAGTAGGATTGTTAATAACCATTTTTTCCATAACTGCAGGTCTGGCCATTCCCATACTCGGATATCTCAGTGATCAATATGGTCGAATTAAGATTATTATCCCTTCTCTTTTACTATATGGCAGCGGTGGACTTATCTGCGGTACAGCTGCTATCTTTTTGAACAGGCCCTATTATATTATACTTACAGGTCGTGCTATACAGGGACTGGGAGCAGCAGGTACCGCCCCGATTGTAATGGCTCTTGTTGGTGATTTATATCAGTCCAATAAACGCAGCAGTATTTTAGGAATTATTGAATCTGCAAATGGTGTAGGTAAAGTTTCCAGCCCGATACTGGGTTCTCTGCTGGGCAAGATCAGCTGGATAGCTCTGTTTTTTTTCTATGCTGCCCTGGCCCTTCCTATTGCATTTTCAGTACATTATTTTGGCAAAGAAGGAAATATAAAAACAAATAAAAGCTTCAAAAAATATATTCAAAATATTAAAAAAATAATACAAAACAAAGGTAAATCACTAATTTCAATTATCCTGGCAGGAATGCTCGTCCTTTTTATTCTATTTGGACTTTTGCCATATTTTTCTGATTTGCTCGAGAACAAATATAATATTAGAGGTTTATTTAAGGGATTAATAATAGCTATCCCTATATTTTTCATGTCCATTGTCTCATATTGTACAGGTCTTTATCTGAAAAAAATAAATTCAAATTTTAAAATAACTATAAATATTGGGCTGGGGATAATCTTTATATCTCTTATCATACTTGGAATTACTAAAAATTTTTATATATATATTATTGCCCTTGTATTAATCGGTATGGGGACCGGACTTGTTCTGCCGGCAGTTAATACTCTTGTTACCAGTTCAGTTAGTTCTTCTCAAAGAGGTATAATCACTTCTTTATATGGTAGTGCCAGATTTATTGGAGTAGCTCTGGGCCCCCCCACCTTTTCATTTTTACAAAATATTAACATTTTAGCCATGTATACAGGAGGAGTTATTATAACTCTTGTTGTTCTAACCATAACTATAATATTTGTTAAAGAAAAATGTATGAAACCCACTACTCATTAATAATATTAGCGTATCTGATAAAAAGTATCTCCTCTTAGACCTATTCTTAAAGCTTCCAGAGCAACTACCTCACCCGGATTAATATTGCCGAGACTAACATCTGATCCAAGTCTGTTTATTAATCTTACCTGCTGTTTTTTTAAAGGTGCTTCCCATATTAGACGATCTTCATTACCTTTTAATGCATTTAACAGTTTTGCAAATAAATCATCATCTATCTCACCACTATTATCATAAAGTGAACCCCCTTTACCTGATTCTCTGCCCTCTATTATAACTCTGGCAGCACCATTGGAAATATCATTTTTAAACTGGATAATTATTTCTTCAGCTGTTAAAGTTCTGTTATTGTCTTTTTTACCAATTTCTGTTAAAACTTTTAATCCCAGACAGTGCGATTTCATAATTGCTCTTCTTCTCAAATCTTGATTCAATTGAAGTGTCCCATCAGAAATCTCCACTGCTGTAAAACCCATATTTTTTACCCAATTTAAATAATTAATAAGATTACTTTCAGAATACGCAACTTCAAATAAAGTACCCCCGGGATAAAGATCTATTGCGTTTTCTCTAATCATCCTTATTTTTTCTCTTAAAATATTATAAGGATATATTGCAGAGGTTCCGAAACTAAATTTTATATAGTCTATGTAATCTCCACCCACTAAAAGTAAATCCTGTAGTGCTTTTATACCCAGTCCTTTGTCAATTATCATCGTCAAACCTTTTTCCCGGGGTTTAACCTCTCTATTTACCTTTTTTAACATATTAATTTGCCATTTTTTAAGTTCCTGTCCTTCCATAATTTCACCTCTTTATTTATTTTTGCTGTATTTTAATATATGTGAAGGACAGGAAACTGTGCAATTGACATAAAAAAACCCACCATATGGTGGGAGATTTTTATCACCTATCCTGCCAGTCTGCTAAAAACTTTTCCAGACCTTCATCTGTTTTCGGATGACCTATCATCTTTTTAAATATTCCATAGGGAATAGTGGCGATATCAGCCCCTGCCTTTGCAGCAAGTAGTACATGCCGGGGATGTCTTATACTTGCAGCTATGATCTGACTCTTTATACCATAATTATTATATACCTGACAGATATCCCGAACAACCTGCATACCATCATGTCCTATATCATCAAGTCTACCTATAAATGGACTTACAAATGTTGCCCCGGCCCTGGCAGCTATTAAAGCCTGATTAGCAGAAAAAACAAGGGTTACATTTGTTTTAATTCCTTCACTGGAAAGAGTATCCACTGCAGCCATTCCGTCTTCGGTCATTGGTATTTTTATTACAATATTTTCAGATATACCTGCCAGTTCTCTTGCCTCTTCAATCATTCCTTCAGAATCTGTACTTATTACCTCAGCACTTATTGGCCCGGGAACAAGGTCAGTGATCCTGGTAATTACTTCCTTAAAATCAACATCGCCTTCTCTAGCAATTAAACTGGGATTAGTAGTTACTCCCTCAAGTATTCCCCATTCCTTAATTTCTTTAATCTCATCAATATTGGCTGTATCAATAAATAATTTCATACTACCACTCTCCTTTATGGTTTATTATTCCTCTATTAACAAAAATAGTACATTGAAATCTCCTCTCAATCTCTATTATAATTAATATATCGTTCAAAAGCAAGAATAACCTATTTGTAAAGGAGATATGATAATGGCTTCCAGCAGGTTATTTTTCAGGATAATCACATATGTACTTATAATAGTACTCGTCATGCCTTTTGTTTTTCCCTATACTATCTATGCTTCTTCCTTTAATATTGAAGACGAAGAAGGATGGCTGAGGGGAGTTATTCTGGTTGTGGTGTCTTTATTACTTAACCATTTTATGGGTGAAGAAGAAGACTCCAGTGAAATAGAAAAAGAGAATGATTTTATGCCTGCAAAACCTTCCCCTGATAGAAATGAAAATAACAATAATAATAAAGAAGTCCTCGGTTTTTATGTTAACTGGATGACAGGTTATTCTAATTCTCAAGAAGCACTGGAAGAAAATAAAAATAACATAGACATGGTGGCACCATTCTGGTATACTTTAAACCCCGATGGTGAAATAGAAAATCGCTATGGGGGGCATCAATATGAAGTCACTACACTTGCAGAAAAACAGGATATGAAAGTCCTTCCCTTAATCAATAATAATCAGGCCAATAATAATATCTTGACAGACAGCAGAATACGTGAAAAAGCAGTAAATAATGTAGTAAAGTTAATAAAAGATTATAATTATGATGGGGTAAATGTAGATTTTGAATTTATTCCAGCCTGGACAAGGCAGGGTTATACAAATTTTATAAAACTTCTTAGTGAAAAAATGCCGGAAGATAAATTGCTAACAGTTTCTGTATTCCCCAAAATAGATGTTCCATTAAATTTGCAGGGGGCATATGATTATGGAGCAATTGCCCCGCATATAGATCGCATGGTAATAATGACATATGATCACCACTGGAGCAGCGGCCCTGCTGGCCCCATAGCACCTATAAACTGGGTTGAAAAAAATATTGAATATACACTTGAATACATTACACCAGAAAAATTATTACTGGGAATTGCAAATTATGGTTATGACTGGCCTAAAGAAGGTAAAGGACAGGATCTTAGCACCAAAAAAGCTTTAGACCTGGCCGAAAAACACAATGCAAAGATTAACTGGCAAGAAACCTATAA
>CAZSTU010000017.1:10653-18367 GCA_964609745.1 uncultured Halanaerobiaceae bacterium | reverse complement strand
ATAAGTAATGAAGTTATTTCTCTTTTCAAAGAAGAGGTAGTTGATAGTGTGAATCTTGTTTATACCCATTTTGAGTCTGCCTTAAGTCAAGAAGTTCAGATAATTCCATTATTGCCTGTTGAGGCACCGGAAAAAAGGGAGGAAGATAAAACACAGGTGGAGTATCTTTACGAACCTTCGCCTGATGAGGTTCTTGATATTATGCTTCCACAGTATGTTAACAATGTTCTTTATGCTGCCCTGCTTGAATCGAAGGCGAGTGAATTTGGTTCCCGGATGACAGCAATGGATTCTGCTACTGAAAATGCTGCAGAGATGATAGATGAGTTAACCTTATCCTACAACCGGGCCCGTCAGGCAGAAATAACCAAAGAAATTACAGAAATAGTCAGTGGCGCTGAAGCCCTGAAATAATGTCAGCAAAGGAGGAATTTCCCGTGAATGAGTCACAAAACAAAGGACGGGTAGTGCAGGTTATTGGACCGGTGGTTGATGTTGAATTCCCCGGTGGTGATCTGCCGGAAATATATAATGCTATTCAAATTAAATCTGAAGAAAATAATATTGATCTTATAGTAGAGGTTATGCAGCAGCTTGGTGATAACCGGGTGCGCTGTGTTGCCATGGATTCCACTGATGGTCTGGTCCGTGGTATGGATGCTTTTGATCAGGGTCAGCCCATAAGTGTTCCTGTTGGTGAAGGAGTACTTGGTAGAATTTTCAATGTTCTCGGTGACCCTATAGATAAAGCAGGTGAAGTTGAGGCAGATGATTATCGTCCTATTCACCGTGAAGCACCGAAATTTGATGAACAGGAAACATCAGATGAAGTTTTTGAAACCGGAATTAAAGTAATCGACTTACTTGCTCCTTATGCTCGGGGAGGTAAGGTTGGACTCTTCGGAGGTGCAGGTGTTGGTAAGACAGTGTTAATTATGGAGTTGATCAATAATATTGCCAAAGAACACGGAGGATTTTCTGTGTTTGGTGGTGTTGGTGAAAGAACCAGAGAGGGTAATGACCTCTGGCTGGAAATGCAGGAATCGGGAGTATTAGACAAGGTTGCTATGGTTTTTGGTCAGATGAACGAACCGCCTGGAGTACGGATGAGAGTGGGTCTTTCTGCGCTGACAATGGCTGAGTATTTTAGAGATGAAGCCGGACAGGATGTACTGCTCTTTATTGATAATATCTTCCGTTTTATTCAGGCCGGGCAGGAGGTTTCTGCTTTGCTGGGTAGAATGCCTTCAGCTGTTGGGTACCAGCCCACACTTGCCCATGATGTAGGAACTCTGCAGGAAAGAATTACTTCTACTAAAAAGGGTTCGATTACATCTGTACAGGCTATTTATGTGCCTGCTGATGACCTGACAGACCCGGCTCCGGCTACTACCTTTGCTCACCTTGACTCAACTACAGTTCTTTCCCGTCAGATTGCTGAGAAGGGGCTTTATCCAGCTATTGACCCTCTGGATTCTACTTCTCAGATACTCGATCCTCGAATTGTAGGGGAAGAACATTATAATGTAGCCCGTCAGGTGCAGGAGGTACTGCAGCGTTATGAAGACCTGCAGGATATTATTGCCATACTGGGTATGGAAGAGCTTTCTGAAGAAGATAAAACTATTGTGGATAGAGCACGCCGTATAGAACGCTTTCTCTCACAGCCTTTCTTTGTGGCCGAGCAATTTACCGGTGTTGAAGGTAAATATGTACCTGTTGAAGAAACCATTCGTGGTCTTAAAGAAATACTGGCCGGTGAATATGATGACCTGCCAGAAGAGGCTTTCTATATGGTTGGCACTATTGATGAAGCCATAGAAAAAGCCGAAAGGATTAAGGCAGGTGAATAGTAAATGGCTACTACCAAACTGGAGATTGTAACCCCGGAAAGGGTGGTTTACAGTAAGGATGTAAATAGGCTGGTAGCCACTGCCATAGACGGGGATATTGGTATACTGCCGGGCCACACCCCGCTGGTGACCGGCCTTGTACCCAGTGTTATCAAGATTGTCAGAGGTGAATCTGGGAATATTATAGATTTGATTTCTATTAGTGATGGTTTTATGGAAGTAAAACCGGAACAGATTAATATTGTGGTTAGGACTGCAGAATTACCGGAAGAAATAAATGTGGACAGGGCTAAAAGAGCCAAAGAACGGGCTGAAGACCGTCTGGCCAAGGATGATGAAAGAATCAATGATGCCCGGGCCACTTCAGCTCTGCAGAGAGCAGTAGCTCGAATAAATGCAGCCAATGAAAGAAGGAAGTAAAAACTTTAAGTCCCCTTTCATGGGGGCTTTTCTTTGTTTATAGGGGATATAAAAATGAGTCTTTTGATCCATAAAACGGGAGGGCTAATAGTATGGCTGATGAAGAAAAAAGCGAACTGGAAAAAAAGGTAATGGAAGGCATTCACGGTCAACCGGAATTAAAGAAAGGAGAAAAGGACCGTTTTTTGGGTCAGTTTGCAGAGAGAGTAATTCGTTATTTGAGCTATAAACAGGTAAAAGAAGATGGTATATATCCTGAGATCATGGAGGCCCTGCGGCACCCTCAGGCTGCTAAGTTACTCGTATCCCGTGATGTTGACCTGGAGCAGGCCAATGAATATATAAAACTGGCCAGGGACAAGGACCTTACTTTTCGTCGGGTTGATTCTCCAGAATTAAAGGGGGAGGTAGCATTAGTAGTTGCTGCAGATGAGGCTGTAAATATACAAAAAAAGGAAGTACAAGACAGGCGAGAAAAGTTGCAAAACTTAGGTATACCTGATAGTATAATAGATAACGCAGGGGGTGCTCTCTGTCCTTCCTGCTGGTCAATGCTGGAAGAAAAGGCACCTGAGGAACTAATAAATTATCGTAAAATTAATTTTCTGGAAAAGTTATTGGGTAGTAAATGCATTAATTGTCAGTAAAATGGAACTATATTCTTAAAGGTATTTAAAACAGTATCACGAAATATATTATAAGTGAATATAATAAAGCTGTATTACCTTTAAAGGTGATAAAATAGAAAGGGGCTTTTAAAGGTGGCCAAATTCATAGTTACAGGTAAAAAACCGCTTAAAGGAAAAATAACAGTCAGTGGAGCAAAGAATGCAGCCTTGCCTATTATCACAGCCTCCCTGCTGGCTGACAGTCCCAGTAAACTGATGGATATACCGGATCTGAGGGATGTTGCTCATCTCTGTACCATTTTAGAAGAAATGGGAGCAGAAGTTAACCACAAAGGTGATGTGGTAGAAGTGGATCCTACTTCTTTGAGTGATTATGAGGCTGATCCGGAGCTGGCACGTAAGTTGCGAGCATCCTATTATATATTGGGTGTAATGCTTGCCAAAAAAGGTATAGCTCGAACCAGTTTGCCGGGTGGTTGTAATATTGGTAATCGCCCCATTGACCTGCACCTTAAGGGATTTAGGGCCCTGGGGGCAGAAGTAGAACTTGATCATGGAATCATTGAGGTAAAGGCAGATAGACTTCAGGGTAATAGAATTTATCTTGATTATCCCAGTGTTGGTGCAACTATTAATATTATGCTGGCAGCCACTGGTGCAGAAGGGCAGACAATCATTGAAAATGCGGCCAGGGAGCCGGAAATAGTTGATCTGGCAAATTATCTTACAGTTATGGGAGCTAAAATCAAGGGTGTTGGTACAGATATCGTAAAAATCGAAAGTGTTGATTCCCTGGAGGGAGCAGAACACCGAATAATTCCGGACCGGATTGAGGCCGGTACTTATATGATCGCTGCTGCTCTGACCGGGGGAGAGATTTTTGTAAACAATGTTCTGGCAGAACATGTAAAACCATTAATTGCTAAACTTAAAGAAATGAACGTAAAATTAGAAGAAAAGATTGAGGGGATTAAAATTAAGGGGAATGGTTCCTTGCAGGCAGTGGATGTAAAGACCCTGCCTTATCCCGGTTTTCCCACAGATCTTCAGGCTCAGATGATGGTTTTATTAACACAGGCCAATGACAGCAGTCTGGTTATTGAAACTGTATTTGAAAATCGTTTTATGCATGTAGATGAACTAAAAAGAATGGGAGCTGATATTAAACTTGATGGACACAGTGCCCTGATCAAACCCAGCAAACTGGCTGGGGCTGAGGTAACAGCTGCTGATCTCAGGGCAGGTGCAGCGTTAATTCTGGCCGGTCTGGTAGCAGAAGGAAGGACGGAAATCAGAAATATTTATCATGTGGAGCGTGGCTATGAAAATATCACCGAAAAACTGGCCGGTATTGGTGCGGACATTAAAAAAGTTGAATAAAAAATTTAAGGGCAAAAAGGTTATACTCTTCTCCTGTAGACCATACATATTATTAAGGTTAACGGGAGAGGAGTGATTTTTTTGTTAAATAGATCGCTATTTGTTATTTTATGTATATTTTTTTTGGTTATTATTCTTCCCGTTCTTGCCCTGCGGGGTCTTTATTTTTTTGAAAAAGAAGAAAGAGATCCAATTATGCTCAAAGTTTATAATGTAAATTTAAAAAAAGTTGAAAAGATGGAACTTGAGGATTATCTGGTAGGAGTGGTGGCAGCAGAGATGCCGGCTATTTACCATATTGAAGCTTTAAAGTCTCAAGCTGTGGCAGCCCGCACCTATGCAGTAAGGCAGATGCCTGTTTATGGCGGCAGTGGTAGCAGATATGATATGGCAGATATCTGCACTGATTTTCGCTACAGTCAGGCCTGGATATCTGAAGAGGAAATGAAGGAAAAATGGGGTTTTGTTCCCTATTTTTATTTATGGAATCGGGTAAAACAGGCAGTAGAGGATACTGCCGGTGAGATTTTAATTTATGAGGATAGACCCATAGAAGCCTTATATCACAGTAATGCAGGTGGTCGAACAGAGTCAGCTCAGTATGTATGGGGCAACCGGGTTGAATATTTAAAAAGTGTAGCAAGTCCTTATGACCGGGAACGAGAAAAAAATTATAAATTTAAAAGTATTTTTGAAATTGAAGATTTTGACCAAAAACTTGGTACAGACATTAAAACTTCTGTAATGGCCGGGAATGAGGGAGGAGAAATGGGTCTAAAACAGAAAAAGCCATCATTATTTGAGATAATGGAGTATAGTGAGAGTGGAAGGGTACACAAAATTAAGATTGGTGACAAAATACTTAAGGGAAATGAGATAAGAGATAAATTGTCCCTGCAGTCCAATTACTTTGAATTTCACCTGGAAGGTGATGAAATTCACTGTTCTGTTAAGGGTTATGGTCATGGTGTTGGTATGAGTCAGGATGGTGCTGATGGTTTTGCTCGCCATGGTTATGATTACAAGAGGATTCTTAAACATTTTTATCCGGGCACAGAACTTATAAAAATAAAGGATTATGTATTTAAAAAATAAAATATTCAATTAGTTAAAAAAGGTATATTTTATCCACCTTCAGGCAAAAATAAGAATGGAGGTGGAATTATTATGAGTAATAAAGAAAATAAAGATAAATACTGGTTTAAAATTGACAGGGATAAAATAAAACTACAGTTAAAAGATATAAAGGGCAGGTTTATGCCGGAATACGGCCGGCTTAAAAAATTTTTGCTTTTTTTAACATTCTGTTTGCTGTTGATAGTAATATTTACTATATATAGCGGGAGGTTTATGGGTGACCCTTCCCTTCCTGAAAAAGAACAGGCCAGAATTGATATGGCGGATACCCTGCCTCCAGAAGACAGAGAAGACAGTGATGTAGAGATTATAACTCCCGAAAAGGAAGAGTTAAAACTGGAAAAAAGAGAACTAACCCTTCCCTCTGAGGTGGAAGAAGACAATGATGAAAAGGAAAATGAGGAAGAAAAAAGCAAAGCGGCTTTCAGGCATGAGGAAAGTGAGGTAACGGCACCGCTCCGGTCCAGATCAGAACTGGAGGGCAGTCAGCAAATTGAATTGAGCCGTCCCCTGAATGGAGAAATCACTCAAGAATCCGGATGGTATTATCACCCGGTTTTTCAGGACTGGAGACATCAGCAGGGTTTGAGCATTAAGGCAGAAAAAGGAGAAATGGTAAAGGCTGCCGGCCAGGGACGGGTGGCAGCTATAACTGAGGATGAGTACAGGGGAGCCGTGGTAACTCTGGACCACGGTGATGGTTTAAAGACAGTTTATGCCAATCTGAATAGTGTAAAAGTTGCACAGGATCAGCTTGTGGAAAAGGGATTTGAAATCGGTAATCCCGCTAAAGGTTTTGAAGATGAACCCTCACTTTATTTTGAAGTAATTAAAGATGATGAAGTTGAAGATGTAATCAGATATCTGGAATAAAAAAATAAACAAGTGCCTGGATTAAAAACTGCGGCCTTATCCCCGAAAGGGAAAGGCTGTTTTTTTATTACATTTTCCCACAATTCCTTTATAATTGTATGACATTAATAATTTAAAATTAATAAAAAACGAAGGAGGCATTTTTATGTACAAAAATAGTATAAAGATATTTTTTATCCTTATTTTATCTATCATTATATTTTCGCCTGTTGCTGTGAGGGCGGCAGAGACAATAACTCTTGTGGAGGCGGTGGAAATGGCTCTTGAGGAAAATACTGAACTGGAAATTGCAGAAAAAGAACTGGAAAATGCACGCCTTCAGTACGAGAAAAGCAGGGCGCAAAATTTAGCAAGTAACTCAAAGACAGCCCGTCTTGAAGCAGAATATAATTTGAGTAGTGCGAAGGATCAGTATGAACAGACAAAAAACAGTATTATTAATGATACTATAAAAGGTTATACTGATCTTTTGCAGTCACATCAAACTATAAAAATAAGGGAAGAAAATTTAAAACTGGCTGAAAAGAAATTAAAAGACACTGAAGAAATGGTTGATGCCGGTGAAAGTGGAGAACTGGATTTATTGAAAGAAAAAAATAATTTTAGTGATGCAGAATATAATTTTGATGAAGCCAGACGCAATAAAGAAGAATTATTAAAAGAATTTAAAACATTAATAAATTACGAACGGGAGAAATCTCTTGAACTACAGGTTTTGGATGAACCTGATATCTGGGAGATCGAGGAAAAAAAGGCAGTAGAGCTGGCCCTGGAGAATAATAGAGAGCTTTTATCCAGTGAAAAAAATCTGGAGTTAACAGAAGCACAAAAAGACAAAGAACTAATGGGCTCAACTCCCAAACTTGACAGAGAAATATCAAAAAATGATTATGAAATTGCCCGTCTGGAAAGAGATAATACCAGAGAATCAATTGAAAATAGTGTACCACAACTTCACTATCAATTACGTCAATCGATTAGAAAACTGGAACTGGAAGAGGAGAAAATGCGAGAAGCAAAAGAAAGTTATGAGTTAGTACAAGAACAGCATGAAGCAGGCCTGAGTACAGAAACAGAACTTCTTGAGAGCAGACTGGCTTTGCTGGAAGCAGAACAATCTCACATGAATGCTGTGACGGATTATTATCTCCAGGAAGAAGAACTCCGTAATGAATTAAACCTTGAAGCCGGGGTGTTGCAGGATGAGGAAGAATAAAGTAAAATATATTGTTTTATTTATATTATTCATTCTTATTTTTGCCCGGGGAAACTTAATACAGGCAGAGGAGATTGCCTTAAATAGAGCATTGCAAATGGGTTTAGACAACAACACTGAACTGCAGAATATTTATGATGAAATAGAGGGTTTAGAAAAAGATTTAAGGATTACAGAAGCTTCCCGTTCCTGGAATATTGATATAG
>CAZSTU010000017.1:0-10553 GCA_964609745.1 uncultured Halanaerobiaceae bacterium | reverse complement strand
CACTTCTCAGGATAGGATACAGCTAAATTTTAACAAAACAACGGGATCAGGGCTTAATTTTAGTCCTCAGTATAATTACAATATTGAAGATGAATCCGGTGACTACAGCCTGGGGATCCAGCAAAAACTGTACCCGCTTGTTCCTGATGAACTGAGCAGACAGAAATATGTAAATGAACTGGATTTAAAACTCAAGCAAAAAGAATATGAAAAAGAAAAAACAGAAAAACTGTTAAACTGGATTGAAAGTTATCATACAGCTTATACGCAAAAACAGAGAATAATAATTAATGAGCAAAGACTTGCCAAAAGCGAAGAAGACCTGGCCGAAGTTGAAAAACAAAGGGAAAAAGGAGAAGCAGGTGAAGTAGATCTACTGGAGGCAAAACTTGCTGTAAAAGACGCGGAAGAAAACCTTATGGAAGCAGAAAATAATTTTAAACAAACCCGGGATAACTTTTATCAGCAACTGGGTATTGAAGGTGAAGGCGAGGTTGACTTTTCGCAAATACCTGAGTGGCTTATAAATTTACAGGAAAATATTGAAGAAGTTGATTTCCTATCAAAGGATAAAGAAAAAATGGTGGATGTAATGAAAGAAGACAGTCTGGAATTACAGTCAAATCAGGTGGAGATTGACAAAATCAAAGAAGAAATAAGCTGGTTTAAAAAAGAAAGCGGACCTGATATCACTCTGGAAGGAGATTATAATAATCAAACAGAAGCAGGTACGGTTGCTCTTTCTCTTTCCTATAACTTATATGATGGTGGGGAAAGAAAACTGGAGAAGGAAAAAAAGGAAGATAATCTTTCACAGCTTAAAAGACAGCAAAAAGATATTAATGATGAGATAGAAAACAGCCTGGAAAATATGCTGGATGAAATCGAATTGTCTCAAAAAGGGCTGGAAAGAGCAGGAATAAATCGTGATAAAACGGAAATGGAGGCTGAACTGGCCGAGGAAAGACAAAAGCGAGGTGCAATTGATAAACCCAGTTTACGGGAAAAGGAATTTGCCAGTAAAGAAGCAGTAATTAGTCAGGCTGAAGCTGAATTTAAGTATTTTATCAACAAAATGGAACTGGCAGAGAAAATAGATCATTTTGACCGGGATCTTGTTGAAATTATAGAAAATCCTGAAGTTGAGGTGAAAAATAATGATTAAAAATAACTGGATAAAAATACTTGTTGTTATAATCTTACTGGTGGCAGGTGGTTTTGCCCTGAATAGATTTTATTTATCTGATAGAAATGAGACAAAAGAGAATATAAATGAAGATCTGGTAATGGAAGTTGAAAAAGGTAAACTGGAGAAGACGGTCTCTGTAACCGGTTCCTTAGAGCCCCGGCAAGAGAAGGAATTGCAGTTTTTAACAGGTGGGGAAATTGATAAAATACATATAAATGAAGGAGATAAGGTAAAAAAGGGTGAAATACTTTTCAGCCAAAATGATAAAGAAGAACAGTTAAATGTACTTGAAACCGAAAGGCAAAATAATACTGCCAGAATAAAGACTTCCAGAAGTGAAGTAAAAGAGTCCACTATGAGACTGGAGATTGCCAGAGACAATCTGGAGAATACGGATCTAAGAGCTCCTTTTGACGGTATAATCAGTGAAGTTAATCCCGAAGAAGGCGATATGGTAAATAGTGGTACTACAGCAGCTCTTGTTATGGATACTACTGGATATAAAGTAGAACTGGATGTTGAGGAAAATGAAATAAGTCAAATAGAAATTGATCAACCGGCCCGGGCCATTATTGAAGCACTTGATGACCACCAGCTTGAGGGCAGAGTGGATGAAATAGGCGAAAGGGCAGAAAAAGAAAATGAAGTAGTTACTTTACCGGTTACTGTGATGCTGGATGAGAAGACTGAAGGCCTAAAACCCGGTTTTACTGCTGAGGTAGATATTATAGTGGGAGAAGTTACAGATGAAGTGATTGTACCTATTAGTGCTATTTTCAGCCGGGAAGGTGAGGAGATGGTTGCAAAGGTGGAAGATGAAGAAATTGTACCCACCCCCGTAAAAACAGGTTTGAGCAGTGACAGCCGGATTGTTATCCTGGAAGGACTTGAATCAGGAGATAAAATCCTGATGAATTCCTATCAACAGGCCGGAGGAGGCAGCAATCAAAATGAATTCGGTCCCCCCATGGGCAGGGGTGGTTTTTAGTGGTTAAAGTAGATGATCTAAAAAGAGTTTATCATAACGGAGAGATTGAGGTAGAAGCCCTTAAAGGCATTTCATTTTTTGTAAAAGAAGGTGAGATGGTGGCCATTATGGGGCCTTCCGGTTCAGGCAAATCAACTCTTATGAATTTACTGGGCTGTCTTGATACACCTACCGCAGGAAGTTACACTCTGGAAGGAGAGGACGTATCGAGCAAAAGTGAAAATCAACTGGCAGAGATTAGAAATAAAAAGGTTGGATTTGTCTTTCAACAATTTAATCTGCTCAGTCGTACTTCTGCCCTGCACAATGTTGAAGTTCCGCTTATTTATGCCGGGGTAAAGAGGAAAAAAAGGCGGAAAAGGGCCAGAGAAATGCTAAAAAAAGTAGGTCTGGGTCACCGCCTGCAGCACTTCCCCAATGAAATGTCCGGAGGGCAGAGACAGAGGGTGGCAATAGCCAGGGCTCTTGTAAATAATCCTTCCCTGATACTGGCAGATGAACCCACCGGTAATATTGACACAAAAACAGGCCGGACAATTATGGATATTTTTCACCGTTTAAATGATCAGGGACATACAATAATCATTGTCACTCATGAAGAAAAGATAGCCAGCCATGCGCAGCGAATTGTACATCTTGTTGATGGTGAAATCACCAGGGATGAGGTGATAAAATGATTCTGGAAACAATCAAAATTGCTATTTTTAGTTTAAACCGCAATAAATTACGTACTCTGCTTTCCATGCTGGGGATTGTTATTGGAGTGGGAGCAGTTATTGCTGTAGTTTCGATTGCTTCCGGCAGTCAGCAGCAGATCACCGGACGTATATCACAGATGGGATCCAATATGATCAATATTAACAGGGGTTATGTGAGAAGAGGGCCCGGAGATGTGAGCAGAACAGCTGATGATGTATTTACAGTAGAACTGGCTGATGAGATAGATAAATACGCTCCTGATATCATCAATGTAGTTCCCAGTAGTCAGACCTCAGGGCTTTTTATGAGGGGAGATACCAATCAGCAGGCTACCCTGGTTGGTACTGATGTGGATTATCAAAAAATTCATGACTACTATCCGGAAGAAGGCAGATTTTTTAGTGAATATGATAAAGAAGAAGGGAGTAATGTAATTGTACTCGGCCAGGAACTGAAAAATGACCTCTTTTCAGCAGGAGAAAATCCACTGGGAGAGACCATTTCATTTAACTATGGTTCCAGAAGAATTCCCTTTAAAATCATTGGGGTAATGCCCTACCGTGAGAGGGGCATAGCTGGTGATTTGAATTCACAGGCTTATATCCCTATCAGCTCTTACCGCAGTAGAACTGGCGAAAAATATGTATCAGGCTATCTAGCTCAGGCCGCCTCTTCTGAAAGGGCAGCAGCAGCTGTCAACCAGACAGAACACTTTCTCACAGAATATCTGGGTGATGAGGATCAATTCGATATAGTTAGTCAGGATGAAATCATTAACACCATAAATGATGTAACAGATACAATGAAATTGATGTTAATGGGTATAGCAGCAATTTCACTGCTTGTGGGTGGTATCGGTATTATGAATATCATGCTGGTATCAGTTACAGAAAGAACCAGAGAAATCGGTATAAGAAAGGCACTGGGAGCCAAGGGAAGGCATATTCTGGGACAATTTTTGATAGAGTCTCTGACTTTAAGCAGTATTGGCGGTATTATAGGTATACTGCTGGGTATACTTGGATCTTATGGTGTAGCTCAGCTGGGAGGATGGCCCTTTGTTGTTTCACCTGTGGCCCCGATAATAGCCTTTGCTTTTTCCATGGGTGTTGGTGTGTTTTTTGGCCTTTATCCCGCATATAAGGCAGCAAAACTTGATCCAGTAGAATCATTGAGTTATGAATAAAAATAAATAATCAAATAATGTAAAACTATTACAGCAGGAAATATACAAATTAAATTGAAGTCTTATTAATGAAGGCATATGAGGAAGGGGATTTATATGAGCTATTCTATTTATCTGGTGGAAGATGAAGAAAATCTAAATTTATTATTAAAATCCTATCTGGAAAAAGAAGGGTGGGAAGTAGTAACTTTCTTAACGGGGGAAGATGCTTTAAAAAGAATTGGAGATAAACCCGATCTCTGGATACTGGATATTATGCTGCCCGATGTGGATGGTTATCAATTAATACAGGAAATAAAAGAAAAAACCCCTTCTATACCTGTTATCTTCATCTCTGCCAGGGATGCAGACCTTGACAGGATTATAGGACTGGAAAAGGGTAGTGATGATTATCTGGCAAAACCCTTCAATCCACGCGAACTGGTAATTAGAGCTGATAAACTTTTAAACAGGGTGTATGATGGTGATAAAAATAAAAGTGACGAAAAATATTTTTATGGTATTTATAAAATTGACGGCAGGCGGAGGATAGTATATGACAGAAAAAAGGAGAAAAAAATTGATCTTACATCACGCGAGTTTGATCTCTGCTATTATTTTATAAAAAATAAAGGGCAGGCCTTATCCCGGGAACAGATTTTAACAAATTTATGGGGAAGTGATTATTACGGCACAGACCGGGTTGTTGATGATCTGATCAGAAGATTGAGAAAGAAAATGCCAGAACTTAATATTGAGACAATATATGGTTATGGTTACAGGCTGGTGAAAGCATGAAATTTAGCTTAAAGGATTATTCCCTTTCCTGGCAAATCTGGTTTATAGTGGCGGCTGTACTGGTAGGTGCCTTTACGATTCTGGCCTTTATCGTTCCTTTTACCCTCAAAAGTTCTTTTACCGAAGAGACCTATGCTCGAATTGAGGAATCTCAGGAATATTTTCTGCAGAATGAGGAGCACAGACTGGTGGAAAAGGATATTAAACCTGAAAAGGAAGCACCACCTTCAGATCTGACTGAATTTCGGGTAGTAAAACACGTATTTATTACGGAAGATGACAGGGTCTTGAGTGACATGCGCCTTAATAATTTACCGGCAGTTTTTTCCAATCTAAAGGAAGATGCCTTTGAGCAGGAAGCAGAGGTGGCTGAGTACAGCCGGGAAAGGGAGGATAGAGAAATACTTTATATTATCAGAAAAACAGAGATAAATGGGAAAGAAGGTTATCTTATCTCCTATCTCTGGCATAGATACCGGCAGAATCTGATGAGAATGGTATTCTGGCGTTTTTTGGGCAATTTAGTATTTATTCTAATAATCAGTGGTATTTCCGCCTTTTTTGTAACAAGACATCTAACCAAACCCCTAAAAACTCTGCAGCAAAAGGTTAGAAAAATAGCCGAACGTGATTGGGATGAATCTCTGGAAATAAACCGTGGAGATGAAATAGGCAGGCTGGGACAGGATGTATCCTGGATGAAGGAAAGGTTGATGGAACAGGACAAAAAACAGCAGTCTTTTTTACAGCAGGTTTCACATGAACTAAAAAACCCGGTAATGATTATAAAAAGTTATGTACAGTCTATAAGAGACGGCATATATCCACACGGTGATCTGGACAGTACCATTGAAGTAATAGAAAAAGAAACAGAGCGTCTGGAACAAAGAGTAGGAGCTTTACTCAATTTGACCAAATATGAATACCTGGCTGCTCACCGTTTGCAGCGAGAAAAATTTAATCTCAAAAAATTACTGGAAGAAAAGATTGAAAAAACCGGCTGGAGGCGTTCAGAGCTAAACTGGGAACTTTCCCTGCAGGATATTATGGTGGAAGCAGATACAGAAAGAATAGCGGCTGTATTTGAAAATATTCTTGATAATCAAATAAGATATGCTGAAAGTAAAATTGAAGTAAATTTGAAAATAAAAGAAAATAATGCAGTTATTAAATTCTGGAATGACGGCCCTCCCATTGAAAAAGAGGTAATGGACGATATTTTTAAAAAATACAAAAAAGGCAGTGAAGGCAGTCATGGACTGGGACTGGCCATAGTAAGAAAAATCATTGAGTTACATCAGGGTGAGGTTCATGCTGCTAATGAGAGAGGAGGAGCTGCCTTTTATATATATATTCCTGCTGGTTTAAGTTATAAGGATTAAAATAAAAGATTGTATATCCCCCTTAATAGCATAATAGCCCTACTATTTCGCATATATATTTATAAGAAAGGGCAGATAACAGGTTAGTTCCTGATTTTGGGGGGGATAAGGGTGAAAGATTATATTAGAGAAAGGGTAAAACAGGTAGCCAATTATATTTATGAAACAAAAGCTACGGTCAGACAGGCGGCTCAGATATATGGGGTGAGCAAAAGTACAGTCCACAAGGATGTAACTGAAAGACTGAAAACTGTTGATCCGGAACTGGCCGAAAGGGTAAAACATGTACTGGAATATAATAAGGCAGAAAGACATATTAGAGGCGGGGAAGCCACCAGACGTAAATATCAAAAGTTAAAAAAAGATAGTTAATTTATCTTATTTTATTTTTGTTGCAGGAAAAGCAGTATTACTATAGAAATAATATAAATATGGATTAGAATAAAGATATTTGTGTTTGCTATAATTTTAGCAATTGATATTAAAAAAATTAATCACAGCTGTAATGAGGAGGGACCGCCCCTATGTTTAATATGTCAAAAAAGATTGGAATTGATCTAGGAACTGCCAATATACTGGTTTACCGCAAGGGGAAAGGAATAGTACTACAGGAACCATCTGTGGTAGCCTTAAAGCAGGGAAGCAGTGAAGTACTGGCAGTAGGAGAAGAAGCCAGAAAGATGCTGGGTAGAACCCCCGGCAACATAGTCGCCATTAGACCTTTAAAGGATGGAGTAATTGCTGATTTTGAAGTTACAGAATTAATGTTAAAACATTTCATATCCAAAGTGATAAAACGTATGCGTTTTTTTAAACCAACCATAATGATCTGTGTTCCTGCTGGTATAACAGGAGTGGAAAAAAGGGCAGTAGAGGAAGCAGCCAATCAGGTTGGTTCACGCCAGACATATTTAATAGAAGAACCCCTGGCTGCAGCTATTGGGGCTGGACTGCCGCTGGCCGAGCCGAGTGGCAGTATGATAATAGACATCGGAGGAGGAACCTGTGAAATAGCAGTTCTTTCTTTGGGTGGTATTGTAGTCAGTGAATCACTGCGTTTGGGTGGAGACCGTTTTGATGAAGCTCTTATTCGCTATGTCAGGGATGATTACAATCTAATTATTGGAGAAAAAACTGCTGAAGAGATAAAAATGGAAATAGGTGCTGCCTATGTGGAAGAAAATCTGGAGTATGAAGTAAGGGGTAGAGATGTAATGTCAGGTCTGCCCAAAAATTTTACCATAAATTCTAAAGAAACCAGAGAAGCATTTGATGAACCTATATCAGAAATTATTGAGGCAGTACGCAATGTACTGGAAAGAACCCCCCCTGAGCTTTCATCAGATATTATGGATAGAGGTATAGTAATGACAGGTGGTGGGTCACTATTAAAGGGTTTTGATACCCTATTGAGCAAGGAAACAGATATACCGGTATTTATTGCTGATGAACCTTTAAGTTGTGTGGCCCGGGGCACGGGACAGGCTCTGGAAGAACTGGAAGAACTGGAAGATGTTCTTTTTTCCAGTAAAAATGAGTCATTTAGCCGTTAAAAGAATGGAAGAAAGGATTTGGTACTTTGCGTAAACAGACATATATTTTATTGATAGCAGCTATTATCTTAGTCTTTGTCAATCCAGTACAGGGTACAGAAATAATGTCCCTTGATGAAGTCAAAACCGGCATGGATGGTAGAGGTCTTACAGTATTTAAAGGAACTGAAGTTAGTGAGTTTCCTTTTGAGGTAATAGATATCATTGAAGACTCCGGGCTTGATGAAGATCTTATACTTGTAAAGACCGGAGGGGAGAAAATAAAAGAAGTTGGTGGTATAGCTTCAGGTATGAGTGGCAGTCCTCTCTATGTTGATGATAAATTAATTGGAGCTATAGCTTTTGGCTGGGAGGATGGAGATAGTGAATATGCACTGGCCACTCCAATTGAAAAAATGATGGATTTGATGGAAGAAGCTGATAAAAAAGAGACAAATGAGATAGATATAGAATTTGAAGATCTAAAAACACCTCTTATGGTAAGTGGCTTAAAGGGCCGGGCCCTGGACAATTTAAAGGATGATCTATCACATTTTGACTTTAAAGTATATCCAGGTTCTAATCTGGAAGAAGAATCTGAATCAAAGGAATTACGGCCCGGCAGTGCAGTTGCCGTTCAGCTTGTGCGAGGGGATATAAATGTTAGTTCCATAGGAACTTTAACCTATGTAAATGATGACAAGATCCTGGCCTTCGGTCATCCCTTTACCAACAGGGGAGAAGTCTCCTATCTTTTGAGCAGGGCAAAAATTAATGAAACCATACCCAGTCAGAGCCAGCCTTTTAAACTGGGAGGACCTGTGGGAGAGCCTGAAGGGATGGTTAGTGTTGATCGTGGTGCAGGTGTTGCCGGTAATCTTTCACAGTTTCCTGACATCATACCCGTGAACATCACTGTCAGGGATAGAGATAGGGATAAGGAAAAAAATATTAATGTACAGATGATTAAAGACGAAAAGTTTTTAACAAGTCTGGGTAGTAATATTGCCCTGCAGTCACTGGATAGTGTGCTAGACCGTGTGGGTAAGGGAACGGCCTGGTCGGAGATAAATTTGACAGGCAGCGGTCTGCCCGATATGAAGGTCAGCCGGAAAAATATGTTTTACAGCAGGGATGATATTGCCGCCAGTTCCCTGCAGGATTTTTATCAATTACTGGATATTATAAGCAGCAATCCCTTCCGCAGGGTTAACCTCATGAATGTGCGTATGGAAATTGAGGTGGAAAAATCTGATAAACTTGCTTTAGTTAAAGAAGCTGAAGTCTTGAATGAAGAAATACATCCTGGAGATGAATTAGATCTGGAAGTAAGCATTCAACCCTACAGGGGGGACCCCTATAAAAAAGTTGTATCCATAGAATTACCTGAAGATATGGAAACAGGGATGAGTAATCTGGTGATAAGTGGTGGATATCTTGCTTATACCGGACAGGAATCATATGAACCTGCAGAGGATATGTCTGAAGAACAGCGTCAGGTACAGACCAGTAGTTATACCAGCCTGGAAGAAATGCTGGAAGATTATAAGTCAATACCGCAAAACAATGAGTTGATGGTTCAGGTTTATCCCGGATATCAGGAGGCCCAACCTGTAAACGATATACCGGAAGAAGAGGATGAAGATATGGAGAATAACCCTGAACAGGATGTTCCGGAAGAACCGGAAGAGGTCAAACCTGAGGGGGAAGAAGCTGAGGGGGAAGGAACAAGGCCCGAAATTAGAGAAACATATTCAACGGATTATGTCCTGGAAGGTTCTTTAAATCTCAATGTTGAAATTGAAAATGGTGAAGAAAAAGAACGTGAAGATGATGTAGAGAGTGATTAAATTTTGTTAAAGAATATATACCCTGGGGCCTCTAAGCCTCAGGGTTTTTTAAAAATATATTAATGATCTTCCCTGGAGGAAAATTTATGAAATGGAAAGTTTTGATACCGATAATTTTAATTATTTTAGTGTTAGCCGCGGGGTATTTTTTTCGCGGTTACCTGGGCCAGCGCCTGGAGGGGGAGATCGCTGCATTTCTGGAAGAAGAATACAGTTTAGAGATCGAGTTTACGGATATTCAATACTGGCCGCTTAATCAACTTTTTATTGATGGCCTGACTGTTGAATACAGGGGAGAAAAAATTTTTGAATCTAAAAAGGTAAAATTTTATTATGATACAATTGAACTGCTCGGGAGTATCCGTGACTTAAAAGTTGAAAGCTATTTACAGGGTTTATCCTATCTTGAATTACAAAAACCCAGATTAAAGATGGATTCTGAATTATTACAGCAATTAATAGAAGACAGTGATAGTGAAGCATTTTACCTTCATATGTCTGGTGTTAAGTTTTATATGAATGATGGACAGGCCCTGCTGAACAAAAAGGATGATGAACTGAGTCTGAGGGAAATAGAGGGTGAAATTATATTTAATTCTAAAGGTTTTGATCTGGAGGCTCGTTCAGATTTAAAAACTACAGGTACTGATTATGACTCCAGGCAAATACCTGATTCACAGTTTGAAGATTTACAGTTATCATTATCAATGGGTAAAGGTGATAGATGGCAGGCCCGCCTGGATAGTGACTGGTTTACTCTCTCCCCTTTTTTGAATATACTGGAAAAAGAGGATATTTCAAAAGAATTGGATATGTTTAATGAGCTTGATATTAATGAGATTGAGGGTGAAGGTAGGCTGACCCTGAATATTGAAGGTATAAGTCAGCAAATTTCAGAATATAAAGCACTGCTTGAATAAAGAGAAGGTACTATAAAGGCAGATTATGCT
>CAZSTU010000016.1:0-18374 GCA_964609745.1 uncultured Halanaerobiaceae bacterium | reverse complement strand
TTCAATACTTCTGAATCAATTAAGGCGGCTTTAATGTTCATCACAGTTAAACTCTCCTGTAAATCTAATATAAGAAATCCCGCGCAAACCACCCCGGAAAATATTAAAATAAAATTCAAAATATCAGTCCTGGCCACAGAAATAAGCCCTCCAAAAGTGGTATATAAAATATATAAATAGATAAGAAAAATTCCCAGTGTATATGGAATGTTAAGTAAATTACTTACAACAATCCCAAAACCTCTAATCTGAATGTATATATAAAAAATATAACTACCAAGGATAATTAAACCGGCGGTTATTTGTATATAAGAACTCCCATATCTAATTCTAAAAAATTCCGGCAATGTTTTTATATCATATTCGCGTAACCGAGGAGTCAAAAGCACGATTAAAAAAGCTCCCATAAACCAGCCAACTACACTATAAAGTAAAGCAGAATAACCAAAAGCATAAACACTTCCGGTAAGCCCAAGCATAGAAATTGCACTAAACCAGGTTCCTCCAAAAGTAGAAATACTGGTAAATAACCCAAGTGATCTATCCGCTATATAAAAATCATCAACTGTTTTTGTTTTATTAAAACCTTTCTTTCCCAGCCATAGTATTATAATTGTATAAAATACAAAATAAAACATATTTATAAAAGCTTCACTCATGATTATCATCACGCAAATTAATAATTTCTGCTGTTATATAAGGTAATAATCCAAAAAAGATTGTGGGAATCAGAACAAATAACCATGTTTTGACAGGAAGTCCAAACCAGATAATTTTTTCCACTGCAAACCTCCTTAATGAAATTGTCTTCTATTTTTCTTTATATAATATTTTATACAACAAAAATATATAAAATCCTGCACTGGTTTTGTTTGCATTCAACATTTACATATGTTAAAATTTTTAGCATATTAAATAAATAAATCAAAGAATAATGGAAATCACTTTAGAACATATTTATATTCTAGCTGGTATAGTATCTTTGGTTGTTTCCTACTTAACCCTAACTGATAGAGAACATCCTCATCCTATTGGCACAGGATTGTTCTGGGGTATTTTTGGTATAACTTTTTTATTTGGAACTCATATCCCTTCTTTGATCAATGGTTTACTGGTTCTCATTATGGTTATAATTGCCTTAATGGGTAAAGTAAGTATGGGTGGTGGTTATTCTAGAGTAAGCAAAGAATTTAAAGAAGAAAAATCTCTAGAACTAAAAAACAAACTATTTATTCCACCTTTATTAATTCCGATAGTTACCTTTTCTATTGCACAATTTACTAACTATGATGCCCTTATCGGCCTTGGTATATCATCTGTTGTTGCCGTAATAGCCGGCTTTATCTTGACAGGCGAAAAACCTGTAGCTGTGGGCCATGAAAGCCGAAGATTATTTGACTCCATTAGTACATTTGCTGTTTTACCTCAATTACTGGCAGCTCTGGGAGCCCTCTTTGAGGCGGCCGGAGTAGGTGAAATTATTGCCGATTTAATTGCAGGGGTATTACCAATGGATGTTAAATTATGGGCAGTTGTAGCCTATGCTCTCGGCATGGCAATCTTTACCATTATTATAGGCAACGCCTTTGCAGCTTTTGCTGTCCTAACAACGGGTATTGGAATCCCTTTTGTAATCGAAATGCATGGTGCTAATCCAGCTATTGTAGGGGTAATCGCCATGATTGCAGGATATTGTGGTACTTTACTGACACCCATGGCAGCCAATTTTAATATAGTTCCTGCTGCTTTACTGGAAATGAAAAATGAAAATGGTGTAATAACTCTAGCTCAATGGAAGGTAGCCATCCCGTTATTTGCCATTAATGTAATACTGATGTACGTGTTAGGCTTTTAAATAATATTATTCTGGAGGTAAAACTATGGGAAAAATTTTACTCACAGGTTTCGACCCCTTTGGTGAACAAGACATAAATCCTGCTACTGAGGTAATAAAAGAACTGGCAGGAAAAGAAATCGGGGGACATCAAATTAATGCCCTGGAAATACCTACTGTCCGCTATTCTTCAGTAAAAGTCATTGAAGAAGAAATTGCGGAAATTAATCCTGAAATGGTAATTAGCATCGGCCAGGCCGGAGGTAGAACTGCTATTTCTGTAGAAAGAGTAGCCATAAATATTGATGACTTTCGAATTGAAGATAATGAAGGACACAAACCAGTAGATGAACCCATTAATCCCGATGGTCCAACAGCCTATTATTCAACTCTGCCTATCAAAGCAATGGTCAAAAAAATGAAAGAAGAAGGGATTCCCGCGGAAATATCCAACACTGCCGGCACCTTTGTCTGTAATCATGTAATGTATGGAGTACTTGATTATATTGACCACAGGGAATTAGAAATTCCAGCAGGCTTTATACATATTCCATTTTTACCACAACAGGTAGTAGATAAGGAAGGAAAGGCCAGTATGGCTCTTTCCACTGTTAAAAAAGGAATACATTTTGCTCTGAAGGCAGCCATCGAAAATAAAGAAGATATTAAATATCAGGCCGGTAAAACTCATTAATTTTATTTTAAAGCTCCTGAATTTTCAGGAGCTTTTTCTTTATTACAGTTATAATAAACCTGCAATTTATTATTTCAACTTCTTATACTGCTTCTCACGATAATCATCCACTATTTTCAAAACCACTTCTCCATTTATTAAATTATTCTTAAAAATTATTTTTTCGTCAGGAATATTTTCTTTACAATAATCATTCACAACTGTTTTAAGATTTACACCAGAAGCCAATGCCTTTTGCATAAATCCAATTTCACGCAACATAAACTTTAAACGTTCTCGTGTTTCTCCTTTAAATTCATAAAATTTATCTCGATGATTTAAAGCATATTCCACCCGGTGAAGCTGTACAATCCTTTGCAATTCCCGGATTGGTGTTTGATGATCATCTACGCGCAGATCAATATAAGTATCGTTAAAACCCAGAAACTCCCTGTCTTTCTTTTTTATTAACAAAGCAGCAGACTGCCTGCCCCTTCTATCTCCTCCTGCTTTTTGAGCAGCTTTTAGAGCAGTAATTATTTTTTGAGCCAGGTCTCCCTCAGCTTTTTCGTAGGCAACAGCCATTTTTTCAATAACCATTTCCCCCATTAACATATTACCCTGACAGCTAAAGTTCTCTCCCTGGTAATGACCTGCCCAGCTATAACAGTCACTGCCAGTATAAACTGCCGTTCTGCCTCGGGCATCAACTATACCCACCTGCCTGCTTTCACCACTATCATCTTCTTTGATTAATTGTTCGACTACCGAACGAACATCAAAACCTTCCTCCAGCAGCCGAAAAACTTTTTTGCCATAAGTAGCATTGGTCATGGCCTGAGTGGCAACGGCCCCAACACCAGGTTTGACCCATGGCACCAAAGCACCTACTCCAAGAAAACAAGTCTGAACCCCAACTCCCCATTCTCCATTTTGGGGATCATATGCGGCTATTGAGTAAGTCATCTTCAAAACACGTCCTTTCTTTAATTCTGTTCTTTAAAATAATCAATGACCGCCTGAGCCATAACGGCAGAACCATCTTTAAGAACAGAATCATCCACTTTAAACTCTGGATGATGGTGGTTGATACTTTCTTTATCAGAAGGGGCAATTCCCAGATAAAAGAAACTGGCCGGAACCTCACGGGCGAAATAAGAAAAGTCTTCACCACCCATATTGGGTTTTTGGGCTTCTCTCACTCTCTTTTTGCCGAGAATTTTTTGAGCTGAACTTTTTACAAGTTCAGTCATATTTTCATCATTTATAAGAGGGGGAAATCGATATTCAAAATCAAAATTATACTCCGCATTATTCATGGCAGTTATTTTTTCTACAACCTCCCGCATAATTTCAGGAACTGATTCTCTTATTTCCGGTGTCAGAGATCTTACTGTGCCTTCCAGCATTATATTATCTGGAATAACATTATAAGTTGTGCCACCCTCCAAATGACAAATAGAGATTACTACTGACTCTAAGGGATCTGTCCGCCTGCTGACAATTTTTTGAAATTCTTCTATTATAGAAGAAGCAATGGGGACAGGATCCACACAATTGTGAGGCTGAGCAGCATGTCCGCCTCTTCCTTTTATAATTATTTCAAACTTATCGGGAGAAGCCATAAAAGGTCCCTTTTTGTACTCTACCACTCCTGAAGGAACGTTCCCCCATAGATGAAGGCCCAGAGCGGCATCAACATCAGGATTTTTTAATACCCCTTCTTTTATCATACCTTCTGCTCCACCTTCTGCTTCTTCAGCTGGCTGAAAAATAAATTTAACATTTCCCTCAAAATCATTTTTTAATTCATCCAGGATCATGGCTGTTCCCAGTAGTATAGCTGTATGACCATCATGACCACAAGCATGCATGACTCCAGGGACTTCAGAACTATAGGGCAGACCGGTTTTTTCCTCTATGGGAAGTGCATCCATATCTGCCCTCAGTAGTATAGTCTTTACTTCCTTTTTTGATGTGTTGCCTAGCAGACCGCTAACTCCAGTGTGATAAATATCTTTTTTGACCTCAAATCCTAAATCTTTCATTATTTCAGCCGCCAGGGCAGCAGTCCTTTTTTCTTCAAAAGCAAGTTCAGGATAACGATGAATCTTGTGTCTGATTTCAATAATTTTGTCTTCAAATTTTTTAGCCAGATTATAAATTTTTTGTTCACTCATCTTTAAACCCTCCAGTAAAATTCTTAAATAAAAAATAGGGGAGACAATCCCCTATTTTTAGTGTAAAATGTTTTAAAAAGGACCCCAGCCGGTTAAAACAGCATAAATGGTGAATACCCAGCCTATCAAAGTGATTTTAACTACCATGGGAAAGACAAACCTAAACCATTTATCAAAAGGTATGCGGGCCAGAGCCAGCATGGCCAGCAGACTTCCCAGTGTAGGTATTATCAGGTTCATTATACCATCACCAATCTGAAATGCAAGAACAGCCGTCTGCCGTGTGATTCCCACCATATCACTCAATAGAACCATAATAGGCATTGTAGCCATTGCCTGTCCACTCCCAGATGGGATAAAAAAGTTAACAACACCATGTACCAGTCCCATTAACATACCGGAAGCTAGAGCAGGTAATTCTTCCAGTGGGGAAGCCACAGTGTAAAGAATGGTATCTGCTATGTTTCCCTGTTCAAGTACAACAGAAATTCCCTGGGCCACACCAATAATTAGCCCCCACAGCTCCAATTGTCATTCCAGCCCCAACCATTAAATCATATCCCAGGGCAAGGGCAATAATTATCCCACTTTCAAGAGCCCCCGTGGATTCAATCATTTTAAAAAAAGCACCGGCAGGTACAATATAAGTTAATATTGTAACAAAAACTATAATCAAAAATAACATAACATAGGGATGGGGCAGTCTTTCATACCATTTCTTATTATTCTCTACTTTTTTACTACTCATATTCACTTTCCTTATCTCAAATTAATTTTGATCAAGCAACTTAATTGTTTCAAACATAACCTCTGCTCCTTTTTCTACATACTTCCAATCAGTCCATTCGTCAGGGCTATGACTGATCCCTTCTTTGCTGGGGACAAAAATCATTCCAGTTGGTGTTATACGAGAAAGCGGATTGGCATCATGCCCGGCTCCACTTGTCATATACTTATAATCATAATCATTTTTATGAATCGCTTTCTCAATGACTTTTTGTATTTTTTTTGCTAAATATACACCTCCTTTATAAAGTAAATCTTCCACCTCTATATCAGACCTGTTTTCAACTTTAAATTGATTAATAACTTTATCAATATTCTCTTTTTTCATATCTCGTAATTCTATGGAAAACTCAACTTTACCGGGGATTACATTTACTGCTCCTGGCTCTAGAGATAGCTCTCCCACAGTACCCACTAGATCACCTTCTAAATCATTTATTATTTTATTTAATCTAATAATCTCTCTACTGGCTTTAACAAGTGCATCATCCCTCAAATGCATAGGGGTTGTTCCGGCGTGATTGGCCTTGCCCTTAACAGTTACTTTATATCTTGCTATCCCAACAATGCCCTCTACAATAGCGATAGGAATCCCCTCTGTTTCCAGCACCTGCCCCTGTTCTATATGCATTTCCAGATAACATTTTAGCTTCTCCGGATTGATTGCAGCCTCTTTCACATCTTCAGGAGTAATACCTGCTTTTTTTAGAAAATCTATCTCTTTTTGATTTAATTCCACATCACTGGTAAAACATCTACTACCAAATGTGCCGCCAATTTCTCCACCTTCTTCCCCAATAAAAGCCGCCACCACCAGATTATTTTTATTATCATAATTATTTTCTTTTAAAGTTTGTAAACACTCCAGAGCTGATAGAACTCCCAGACTACCATCAAAAAGACCTCCTTGAGGGACAGTATCTATATGTGAACCAATGATAACCATTTTATCTGTATCTTTAGATGACAGAGCCCCAAAGAGATTACCCACCGAATCGCGCCATACTTCCAGTCCCGCTTCTTTCATCAAATCACCAACAAATCGAGCGGCTTCTTCATATTCCGGTGTAAAGGGGAGGCGAGTAATTCCCCGACCTCCAATCGGTAAACCTTCATCTTTATCATCATTAAACCCAATCCAGCCCAAATCAATAATATTTTTTTTAAGTCTTTCTAATTTAATCATTTTATAGTCTCCCTTACAATTTAATATTCACATTCAATATTACTTAATAATTTACAATATTTATAAAACATAATTTATAAAATCATTAAGCATAATCTATACCATAACTAAAGTTCCTCTATTTATAGAGAAATGATTTTTGATAAATGGGATATTTTTTTCAAATTCAGTAATAACCTCAATAATTAATAACAAATACTTACTTTTTATTTCCCCATCAATTCCAGTTCTCTTAACCTTTTTAAGTTACTGGTTCATTTTTAATATGACAGGCGACATAATGATCCTTTTTCACCTCTTTAAACTCAGGCTTTTTCTGTGAACAAATTTCTTCTGCAAAAGGACACCTGGTATGAAAACGACACCCTGTCGGAGGGTTTACAGGACTACCTACTTCCCCCTGTAAAGGGATTTCCTGATGTTCCACATCCGGATCGGGAACAGGAATAGCAGAGAGAAGGGCTCTAGTATAGGGGTGAATGGGATGATAATAAACCTCATCACTTTCAGCCAGTTCCACAATTTGACCCAGATACATAACTCCAATCCGATCACTTATATACTGTACCACACTAAGATCATGAGCTATAAAAAAGTAGGTTAAACCGTATTTCTCCTGGAGATCATTCATCAAATTTAATATCTGAGCCTGAATGGATACATCTAGAGAAGCCACCGGCTCATCAGCTACAATAAAATCAGGATTAACCGCCAAAGCTCTAGCTATCCCAATCCTCTGTCTCTGACCACCCGAAAATTCATGAGGATATCTGTTTTTATAACTGGCCGGAATACTAACTGCCTCCAAAAGTTCATCTATTCTTTGATCACGATTTTTCTGATATAAGTTATGAGTATTTAGTGGTTCAGCTATAATACTTTTTATCTTCATTCGTGGATCCAAAGAACCATAAGGATCCTGAAATACCATTTGAAAATTGCGGCGCATTTCTTTTAGTTCTTTTTTATCAACCGAGGTAAGCTCTCTTTCTTTAAAATATATTTTACCTGCAGTAGGCTCCAAAAGACGCAAAAGTAGACGACCTGTGGTTGATTTACCACAACCAGACTCTCCAACAATTCCCAGGGTTTCGCCTGCATATATACTAAAATTCAGTCCATCTACTGCTTTAACAGTTCCTTTTTTGCTGGAAAAAAAGCCTCCCCCCAGATCAAAATATTTCTTTAAGTCAACAACTTCTAATAGTTTATCTTTTTTCAACAGCATCACCCTCCAACCAGCAAGCAGAATAGTGTCCATCCCCCACCTCAAACATTGGTGGCGCCTCTTTTTTGCATCTGCCAAAAGCTTCAGGACAACGGTGAAAAAAACGACAACCACGTGGTAGATCATGTAAGTCCGGAGGTTGTCCTTTAATTGGTGTTAATCTTTTGCTCTTACCCGGTACAGGCAAAGAAGCCAGCAAACCTTTTGTATAGGGATGAGAAGGGTTATTAAAAAGCTCTGAAACTCCAGCCCTTTCCATTAATCTACCGGCATACATTACAGCTACCTTGTCACAGACCTCAGCCACCACACCCAGATTATGAGTTATAAGCATAATTCCTGAATTAAAATCATCTTTTAAATCAACCAAAAGATTTAAAATTTGAGACTGAATCGTTACATCAAGGGCTGTAGTGGGTTCATCGGCTATTAATAAATCAGGTTGACATACAAGCGACATCCCAATTACCCCCCTTTGGCTCATACCTCCGCTAAATTGATGGGGATATTGTTTGGCCCGAGACGAAGCAGACGGTATTCCCACCTTTTTTAACATATCCACAGCTCTTTTCCAGGCAGATTTTTTATTTTCTTTTTCATGAATAATTGGCACCTCAGCTATTTGAGTTCCAACTGTGTATAAAGGATTTAAGGAAGTCATAGGGTCCTGAAATATAATTGAAATTTCGTTTCCTCTAATCTGTCTCATCTCTTCTTTGCTTTTTTCCAGTAAATTCTTTCCTTTATAAAATATTTTTCCGCTTATAATTTCATTTTTTTTATATCCTATAAGCCCCATAATTGTCCGTGAGGTAACACTTTTTCCACAACCGGACTCGCCAACCAGAGCCATAATTTCATTTCTATTAACTGTAAAACTTATTCCATCTACTGCTTTAACCAGACCTTTACGGGTATTAAAGTGTGTTTTCAGCTCTTTTACTTCCAGTAACTTATTTTTTTTCATGGATTACCCCTCCTTTCCTATTTCTTTATTCTTCCATTTCATTCTTTAATTTGGGATCAAGTGCATCACGGAGGCCATCCCCCAGTACATTAAAACTAAGAATGGCTAAAGTAGCTGCCAATCCAGGGAAAATGGCAATCCACCATGCAGATTCCATCCAATCTGTCCCCTGATTTAACATAATTCCCCAGGAAGGAACATCCGGTTCAACTCCCAGACCAAGGAAACTAAGAGCAGCTTCTACCCTGATAGCAAAACCAAAAGAAAGGGTAGTTTGAACTATAATTGGAGCCATAATATTGGGAATAATGTGTTTTATCATTATAACCAGATCACTAACCCCCATTGAATGAGCCGCTTCAATATAGAGGGATTCTTTGACTGATAGTACTGCCCCCCTGGCAATACGAGCAAAAATAGGGGTATATACAATTCCAATAGCAATCATTAAATTGGTTAAACTTGAACCGAGTATGGCCATAATTACCAGAGCCATTAATATATAGGGAATAGAAAATAAAATATCTATAAGTCGGGATATAACCCCATCTATCCAACCCCCATAATACCCGGCTATTACTCCCAGAGCAACTCCGAAAATTAGAGCAATACTAACTGAAATTATCCCTACACGAAAGGAAATTCTGGCCCCATAAATTACTCTACTTAAAATATCTCTCCCAAATTGATCTGTACCAAACCAGTGTTCTGAACTAGGTTTTTCTAATTGACCCCCGGTACCCATCTCAAAAGGATCATATGGAGCTATAAGAGGGGCAGCCAGAGCTAGTATTATAAACACAAAAAGAATAATAAAACCAATAAAAGCCAGTTTGTTTTTATAAAAACGGTATAATATATCCCACATCCTATCTCCTCCTTTATCTACAATATACCGATAAAATTACATTTTTAATATTTAATTCTGGGATCAATCACAGCATAAATAATATCCACAAATAGATTAATAAGTACAAAGCCACTGGCTACAAAAAGGATTGTTCCCTGCATCAATGCATAATCTCTGTTACTAATTGCCTGTAGCGCCAGCCGGCCCACTCCCGGCAAAGAGAAGATCTGTTCTATTACTACTGATCCTCCCAAAAGATAACCCATCTGAATACCCAGAACCGTAATTACCGGGATCAAAGCATTCTTCAGGGCATGGCTTATAATTAACCTTTTATCAGGTACCCCCTTGGCCCGCGCCATTTCAATATAATTTTGCCCCATAACTTCCAGCATAGAAGAACGGGTCATCCTCATTATTACCGCTCCTACTGCTGCTCCCAGTGCAATAGAGGGCATAAACATATAATGTAGATTAGAAATAATTGATTCTGTAAAAGGGACAAACCCTCCTGAAGGAAACCATTTCAATTTTAATGATAGGAATAAAATCATTATTGTTCCTAACCAAAAGTTGGGAACAGATACCCCCAGCAAACCCATAATACTGGCTCCGTAATCAGCCCAGCTATTTCTTTTAACTGCAGCAATGGTTCCCAGAGGTATTGCTATAAATATACAATAAATCAAACTCATACCCATTAACTGCAAAGTCACTGGTAACCTAAGCATGATAGAATTTAAGACAGGTTTTTGAGTAAAAAAAGAACGACCAAAATCACCCTTAATAACATTAGATATCCAGAGCCCATATTGAACCGGTATAGGGCGATCAAGACCGTATTTAGCGCGTAACTGTTCAGCCTGAGCTTCATTATAATTTACACCAAGCATAGCAGTTACTGTATCGCCGGGAACAAGTCTTACCAGAAAAAAGGCAATTATTGAAATTCCAAATAATACTATTAAGGAAATTAAAATTCTTTTCATTATATATTTCCACATATAAATTCCCCCTCTCCAGATAATAAAACCAAATTACTAAAAGTTCAGATGGCCTCTGGCCATCTGAATATAATAATATAAAAAATATACATAATACTTTTTGTACAAAAGAAAACTTACCCGATATATTTTATATACCGGGTAAGTATGCTGAGCTATTAGCTATCAATCATCCAACCAGGTATCCTGTAAGGAAATAGTAGTTTTAGTTGGATTTACATCAAATCCCTTAACTTTATCTAAATAAGCGGAGGTTCTGGGGTTAACATAAAGGAAAGCCATTGGTGCATCTTTAGCAATTATTTCTATTGCCTCACGATATATTTTCTTTCTTTCTTCCTGATCAAAAGTTTTTCTTCCTTCTTCTAACAATTTATCGACTTCTGAATTGGAATATGCCTGTTGATTCGATTTTTCTCCCGTATGGAAAATATTATATAAAAATTCATCAGGATCAACAAAACCAACCCAGCCAATAACGGTCATATTAAAATCCTGTTCACCCAGTTTATCAAAATAAACACTGGATTCCAAAGAGCGCACCTCTAAATCTATTCCAATCTGCTGTAATTGCTGCTTAATAATTGTAGCAGCATTTTTTTGTGCTTTATTATCCGAAAGAACAATAAGATCTGTACTGAATCCATCACCATATCCAGCTTCTTCTAAAAGTGATTTAGCTTTTTCTAGATCCTGTTCAGGATATATATCTAAATCGGGATGAGCCCAGTGTCCTGGCGGAATTGGACCGCCTGTTAACGGAGTAGCATGGCCAAATTTAACCATATCATTTATCTGTTTGCGATCAAGAGCCCAGGATACTGCCTGTCTTACTTTTTTATCAGAAAGTGGCCCTTCTTTTGTATTCAATCCAAGATATTCCCAATAAGACCCGGGTTCTGTCTTAACAACAATTTCATCTTCATCCTCAAATTTTTCAATATCTTCTGCCTCAACAGCCAGTATCATATCTATTTCCTCATTACGCAAAGCAGTAGTCCTGGCATTTGAATCAGGAATTGGCTTAAACTCTACTTCATCCAGATATGGTTTGTCTTCTATAAAATAATCATCAAATTTTTCAATAATTAGATGCTGATCCTTTTCCCATTCATCCAATTTAAACGGCCCGCTGCCAGCATCAATGGTATCCAGGCTGCCGTCATTGTCTTCCACTACATCCTTATTAACAATTGCATTCATAGGATAAGCCAAAAATGTTGTGAATGGGGACACTTTTTCACTCATTTTAAACTTGACAGTATAGCGATCAGGTGTTTCAATTGCTTCTACTGAATCAAATTGTGATTCTCTGACTTTTTGGTCAATTATCCTCTGAATAGAATATTTAACATCTTCAGAAGTTACCTCATCACCATTGTGAAATTTAACATTTTCGTGAAGATAAAAAGTATATTCCAGTCCATCTTCAGATACTTCATGTTCTCTGGCTAAATCTCCCTCAAGTTCCCCATAGGTTCCCTTCTTGTAACGCAACAGGGTATTATACATATTCTCTATATAACGCATCGAACCTGCAGCAGAAGCCTTATGAGGGTCAAGTGTTTTAGCGTCATTAAAAGAACCATCAGTCATTACCAATTTGCCGCCATATTTAGCCTTCTCGGCTCTTACCTGGCCTCCAAAAATCCCTACAACCACTATCAAAATTAAAATAAGAGAAAATAATCTGAAATATCTACTCAATTTACTCCCTCCTGCTTATATATTATTATTTATCTTAATAAATATGCATAAAATATGCCAGACCAACATAACTGTCATGTCAACATCCTTTATCTTGTTAATGGGATAAAGAGTCTTCATCTCTTGTTTTTATCCCATTTTCCCTTGTTTTCTTTTGCAATATAACAATTTTTGTTATATCTCGATAAATATTTCAATAATCATCTATTAACATAATACCACAATTACTCCTTTGACCTGTATTTTGTACAAAACACCAATAGCCTGCAAAATCAACAGTAGTCTTTTCAATGATATTCCATCTACTATCAGTTAAATATATACCTCCTTCATAAAGCATATCTGCCTAATCTATGTTAGATTCATCTTAAACTTTATGAAATTTTACAATAGCCCTAATAAATTGTGTAATATTATTATTATTCGACATAATAATTAATTTTCCTTTATTTTATGAATACCAATATATTTATTTATCCCAATTTAGTTATTAACTTAATTAAATTATAAATAAAAAAATGCTGGCTAAATATACCAGCATCACCAACAAATTTTTCTATTTAACTCTTATTTAAAGAGCCGAAAGTCCCTTATCATCAAGACGAAATTCGCTGGGGGTTGAACCTACATACTCCTTAAATACTCTTGTAAAATAATTGGGGTCATTATACCCCACCTGATAAGAAATTTCAGCTATATTAAGATTGGAGTTTAATAATAAATGTTTGGCCTTCCTGACCCGGAACTTATTAAGATAGGTAACAAATGATTCTCCCACTTCTTCTTTAAAAAGATGACTGAAATAATAGAGACTGAGACCAATCTCTTCTGAAACTTTTCGTAGAGATAATTCCTGTTCATAATTATCTTCAATATAATCAAGAGCCTGATTGATAGAATGACGGGCACTGGAACCCTTACGATAGCGCCTTAGAGTATCAAAAAGGTGTTTATTTAAATCTGAAGCAGCCTGATTTAATTCTTTTCTGGTATCTGCCTTGAGTATCTTTTTAATACCTGTGGTAACTTCAAACAAAGCCTCTCTGGAATCACTGGTTGCTTTTTCAATTTCTTCAATAACTTTATAAACAAGCTCAAGAATTCTAATTTTAATTTTTTCTGGTTCCATTTTTTCTGATAAAATATTATTTATGATTTCCTGAAAATATAAATCAATATTTTCCAGTTCCCCGGATTGAATTTTATTCAGCAATTTTGTCTCCATCTCTGAAATAAAAATAGGTATATTATTTTTAAACTCAACCATTTCATCCACATGCATTACCTGATCCTTTTCCTGAAAATAACAACTTTTGCATGAGTTTAGAGCTTCTTTATAGGAGAAAATCAGACCTTTGAGATTATTATAGGAACGTCCCAGACCTATGGAATATTTAAATGATGTTGTATCTTCTAGATTATTCTTTATTTTGGAAGCAAATTTTTTTATTTCTTCATTATTATCAGGATTACTGATAAAATCAGTGGAGAAAAAGAGAACAAGCATATCTTCATCAATCACGGCTGAAAGAATATCACTGGCTGTCTTTGCTGCCAGTTCATTGAGTTTATTTAAAGTATTTTGCTGTAACTCTTCTTTGCGAAACTCACTTTTTCTTTCAACAATAAGATTAAAGTTTTTTATTTTAATCACCATTGCCGTTTTTACAGGCAGTTGAAAATCGCCCACATCAAGCTGCTGGCGTATATTTTCCATTTTATCTGTATATCCAAAAAGGAGATCATATACTATTGAAATCTCTCTATTTAATTCATCCGGCATCGGTGATCCCAACCTCCTGATAAATAAGTTTTCCTGTTATTATATTATTCTATATTAATAATAAATAATCCTTTATTTTATTACTTTTTTCGTCAGATATATTCAATTGTAATATATATTATCAAAAAAATAGGACCCCCGGAAACTTATCCAGGGGTCCTATTAACTATAAGGGGGGAGTCTTATTCAATTTATATAATTAATCGTTTATTTCCTCTAACACCTCATCAGTTATATCTTCAACTCCATCCATCTCTTCTATTTTATCAACTTCATCCTCATCTTCTATAACTTCCTCTACATCCTCAGTTATATCTTCAAACCTCAAATTATTCACTGCTTCTAAATTATCTTCTAAATAAGCCTCAAGAACATATATATCCACAGTTAAATCAAAATCAAGTTCTTTGACAGCATCTGCAATATCATCGGCCATTATTTCATCATCGGTTTCTTCCTGAATTTGATAACTGTCCACTAACGCCAGGTCAACATCTTCCGGGTCGGCTGACTCAGCACCCGAAATCCCACTAATAGCAAACACCAATACCAGACTAATAATGCCAACAGCTAAAATTGATCCACTTTTTTGCATCACAATAAAACCTCCTCTGATAATATTTTTTGACTATTTAAGATCCAGAAAAAATATTTATTCAGATATTTCTTCTAACACCTCATCAGTTATATCTTCAACTCCATCCATCTCTTCAACTTCATCAATGCTTTCACTATCTCCTATGATTTCGTCAACTTCCTCTGTCACATCTTCGGAAATAAAATCTGTTACAACATCAATTTCTTCATTTATATACCAGTCCACCAGCAAAGTATCCACTGCCAGATCATAGCCAAGATCCTCTGTAATTTCCTGGATATCTTCATATACAAATTCTGGATCTACTTCATGAACCTCAGCACTATCAACAAGTGCCAGTTCAACATCCTCTGCTTCAGTTTGAGCATTGACAGTTCCACCAATCCCCAGAAGCATCACAAAACTAAATAACACTGCTGTTAAAATTGAAACATACTTTAACTTCATAATAAAACCTCCCTGTATTCACTTTTTCTTTTTAGCTTGATAAAAGTATACCAAAAGGAATTAATTTATTGGTGATAATTCTTTTATAAAAATTTGATGAATTTATGAAGTCACAAATAATAGTAAAATACAAATAAGAGCCGGCTTTTACACCGGCTCCATCTTTTTGTTATTTTATTTTATTAATTTTACTTCTCTTCCATAAAAGGATAACGATAATCTTTGGGTGGAGTTAAATTGGTCTTTATAGCTCTTGGTGAAATCCAGCGCATAAGGTTCCATTTGCTGCCGGCCTTATCATTGGTTCCGGAAGCACGGGCACCACCAAATGGCTGCTGTCCTACTACAGCACCGGTGGGTTTATCATTAATATAGAAGTTGCCTGCAGCCTGATCCAGGATATTTTGGGCCTTCTTTTCAGCCTCTATATCATGGGCAAAAATACTGCCTGTCAAACCGTAGGGAGAAGTTTCATCACAAAGATGTAGAGTTTCTTCATATTCATCTTCAGAATAAATGTAAACAGTCAAAACCGGGCCAAATATTTCTTCTTTCATTAACTTAAATTTAGGATCTTCAGTGACCACTATAGTCGGCTCTATAAAATATCCCTTGCTGTCATCGTAGTCTCCACCACAAATAATCTCTGCTTCATCAGCATCTCTGGCGTATTCAATATAGTCTGTGATATCATCAAAAGCTGTTTGATCAATTACAGCATTTATGAAGTTACTAAAATCTGTCGGCTCTCCCATCTTCAGTTTTTCTGTCTGTGGAACCAGTTTTTCTCGGACTTCATCCCAAAGACACTCGGGGATATAGGTGCGGGAAGCAGCAGAACATTTCTGTCCCTGATATTCAAAAGCTCCACGGACCAGGGCTGTTACCAGTTCATCCACATCTGCTGTCTTGTGGGCAAATACAAAATCCTTTCCTCCTGTTTCACCCACAATCCGGGGATAGCTGCGATATTTTTTGACATTTTCTCCAACTGTCTTCCACATACTCTGAAGAACTTCTGCTGACCCGGTAAAGTGAATCCCGGCCAGATCAGGACTTTCCAGTACCATTGGCCCAATTTTAGAACCTGACCCGGGAATAAAGTTAATTACTCCATCAGGCATACCTGCTTCCTGCAGGAGTTTCATGAAAAAGTAATTGGAATAAACCGCAGTTGAAGCCGGTTTCCAGACTACAGTATTTCCGGTCAATGCCGGTGCTGTAGGCAAATTGCCACCTATAGAAGTAAAATTAAATGGTGGTACTGCAAAAATAAATCCTTCAAGAGGTCGATATTCCATCTCATTAATTATACTTTCCTGAGAAGCAGGCTGGTCCTGATAAATCTCACTAAGATAATAGCTGTTAAATCGCAGAAAATCAATCAATTCACAGGCTGAATCTATTTCAGCCTGAAAGGCATTTTTGCTCTGACCGAGCATGGTTGCTGCATTAAGCTTAGCCCTGTATGGCCCTGATAATAACTCAGCAGCACGTTGATAAATCACTACCCTTTTCTGCCAGGGAGTATTTTCCCACTCTTCTTTGGCTTCAAGTGCAGTCTCTATTGCCATTTTAACCTCTTCTTTTCCGGCCTTATGATATCTACCCAGTATTTGCTGGTGATTATGGGGCGTCCTTATCTCTCCCATCTCACCTGTAGTTATCTCTTTGCCATCAATAATTAGCGGAATTTCTATCTCTTTATTTTCCAATTCTTCCAGCTCTTGCTTTAGCTCTTCTCTTTCCTTACTGCCGGGCGCATAATCTAACACAGGTTCATTCTCAGGTCTCTTAAGAGTAAAAACTTGATTTTTAGCCATTTTTATACCTCCTTTTTTTATACAATGAAATTAAACAACTGACGGTTCTAAAATCAACTCACCACGATCAAATCGATTTAAAGTTAGATCCAGATCAATAGTAGGCTTTTCCCCGACTATTTTTTGAGCCATTATTTCTCCGGTCATAGGTGCAATCATAAATCCATGACCACTAAAACCAGCTGCTATATAAAACCCGGGTAGTTCCCTTGCTTCATCAAGAATAGGCTGGGCATCTGGAGTAACATTATACAGACCTGCCCACTGTCTTATTACTCTTAAATTACCCAGGACAGGCAGTAGATCCACCGCTTTTTCAGCCATTTCCTCCAAAAATTGCCAGCTACTGTTAATATTATGACTTTCCGGTTCATCAGGATCTCCGAATCCCATGATAAAACTGCCATCCGGTGTCTGCTGACAGTAAATATTATAAGAAAAGGAAATTACCATAGGCCCCTGTAGTGGTTCTACTCTTTCTGTGACAAGTATTTGATGTCTTTCAGGCTTAAGCGGAAGGTCTATATCTACCATACTTCCAATATTTTTAGAATAACCACCAGCGGCATTAACCACTACATCTGTTTTAATAAAGCCTTTCTCTGTTTCCACCCCGGTGACTTGCCCTTTGTCTGTTTCTATATCCAGAGCTTCAGTATAAGTATAGATACTAACTCCCAGTCTTTCAGCCGCTTCAGCATAGGCCTGTGTAACTCGAAAGGGATTAGCATGACCATCTGTAGGACAGAAAGTCCCCCCTACTACCCCCTTTAAACTTAGGTGAGGAACAATTTCTTTTGCCTCTGAAGGACTGACCCTGTAGGCGGGAATATCAAGAGACTGTTGTAATTCCAGATTTTTCTCGAATTGTTCCATTTCCCTATTAGAATAGGCCAGAATCAAATAACCATCCTGTTTTAATTCTATATCACGGCTTGTTCCCAGTATTTCATTCATATTTTCGAAAATATCCATACTATATTTGGCCAGTTTGCAGTTCATCTCCGTACCCCATTGCTGTCTTATACCGGCACCACAGCGGCCAGTAGCACCACTGGCCAGATAGTCTCTCTCAAGTAATACCACATCTTTTACACCACGACTGGCAAGATTATCGGCAATTGAACAGCCAATAACCCCGCCGCCGATAATCACCACATTTGCGTTATCCTCTATCATTAACTTCGCCTGCCAGTTCAGACAGTTTTATCCCTGCTTGGGGAGGACGTTTTGTGGGTTTTTTGATTTCTTCCATTTTTTTATCGGTTATACGGGCTTTTTCCCGGCCTGCAAGTGTCCATCAGCTGC
>CAZSTU010000015.1:11716-18427 GCA_964609745.1 uncultured Halanaerobiaceae bacterium | reverse complement strand
TCTGGTAATCATGGATGAGGATAATTCCATGGTTGATGTTGCCCGCTTTTTCCTGGACTTTACCCAGGATGAGTCCTGTGGCAAGTGTACTCCCTGTCGGGTTGGGACCAAAAGAATGCTTGATATCCTGGAAAGGCTGCTTGACGGAAAAGGCAAAGAAGGAGATATTGAAAAACTGGAACAACTGGGCCGAGTGATTAAAGATACATCTCTCTGTGGTCTGGGGCAGACAGCTCCCAATCCAGTTTTGAGTACAATCCGCTTTTTTCGTGATGAATATGAGGCCTTAATTTCACAGGATGGAAAGGAGCAATAAATGATGCTGATTAAAATAAATGGAAAAAATTATCAAGCTGAAACAGGACAGACAGTACTGGAGGTGGCCCGGGAAAATAATATTGATATACCTACCCTTTGTTACAGTCCATACCTGAGTATAACCGGTGCCTGCCGTATGTGTCTGGTGGAAGATAAAGAAAGTGGAGAACTTGTAACCTCCTGTACCACAGAAGTGAGAGATGGTATGGAGGTTGCCACCCACAGTGAAAGGGTAGAAGAGGCAAGATACACTATACTTGACCTTCTGCTTTCTGACCACCCGCTGGATTGTATGACCTGTGAGGCAGACGGTAATTGTGAACTTCAGGATTTAGCCTATGAATATGGTATAGAACGTTCATCCTTCGGGGTTAAAGAAGAAGACCGTTTTACAACAGATAAAGATAACGAATTTATAGTATTGGATCCCGATAAATGTATTCTCTGTGGTAAATGTGTAAGGGTAGACCAGGAAGTACAGTGTTCTGATGCCATAGAATTTCAGGAAAGAGGATTTGACACTCAGGTTGGCACAGTTTTTGATCAGGGCCTGGGTGGAGAGAAATCAGACTGTGTTTTTTGCGGACAGTGTGTGGATATGTGTCCTACTGATGCCCTGAACTTTAAACCTTCACGGGGCAAGGGGAGGGAGTACGACTTTGATAAAACTGTTACAACCTGCCCTTATTGTGGTGTTGGCTGTCAGCTTGAGTTAAAAACAAAGGACAATGAAATAGTAGAAGTAGGATCTGTTTATGAGGCAGGGACACCAAATCCTGCCGGTGAAACCTGTGTTAAAGGAAGATTTGGCTATGAATTTGTCAATCATCCGGATAGATTGAAAAGACCGTTGATCAAAAAGGACGGAGAATTTGTGGAAAGCAGCTGGGAGGAAGCAATGGATTATACTGCTGAAAGACTTCTGGATATTAAAAGGGAACACGGCAGCAGAGCCCTGGCCGGACTCAGTTCGGCAAAATGCAGTAATGAAGAAAATTATTTGATGCAAAAATTGATGAGGGCTGCTCTTGGCACAAATTCGGTGGATCACTGTGCTCGCCTCTGCCATGCTTCCACTGTCACCGGCCTGGTAAAGGCCTTTGGGTCTGGAGCCATGACCAATTCTATCAGTGAGATTGAAGGTGCTGATGTTATATTTGTGACCGGTTCCAATCCCACTGAAAATCATCCTGTTATCGGCAGCAGAATTAAAAAAGCAGTCAAAAATGGAACAAAGTTGATTGTGGCAGATCCCCGGCAGATAGAGTTATCACAAATGGCTGATGTCTCCCTGCAACAGAATCCAGGGTCAGATGTAGCCATGTTAAACAGTATAATTCATGTGATTATCAAGGAAGGTCTCTATGATGAAGAATTTATAAAAGAAAGAACGGAAAATTTTCAGGTGGTCAAAGAAGTAACAGCCGAATACAGTCCTGAATCAGTGGCAGATATAACGGGTATAGAGCCGAAAAAGATAAGAAAGGCAGCTAGAATATATGGCAGGGCAGACAGTGGTGCGATTTATTTTGCTATGGGTATAACCCAGCACAGAACAGGTACGGATAATGTGCTGTCAATAGCGAATCTGGCTCTTCTTACTGGAAATGTCGGCAGAGAAAGTACCGGAGTTAATCCCCTGAGAGGACAAAATAATGTACAGGGAGCCTGTGATCTTGGTGCACTGGCCAATGTTTATCCGGGCTATCAAAATGTTAATGATCCGGCTAATAAAGAAAAGTTTGTAAAAGCCTGGGGTGTAAAAGATCTATCAGAAGAAATTGGGTTAACCGTAGTTGAAATGTTTAACAAAGCGGGCAGTGAAGTAAAGGGTATGTATATTATAGGTGAAAATCCCATGCTTTCAGACCCGGATCAACAGCACATAGAAGAAGCATTAGAAGATCTGGATTTTCTGGTAGTTCAGGATATTTTCCTCAATGAAACTGCTGAATATGCTGATGTTGTATTACCAGCAGCCTGTTTTGCCGAGAAAAATGGTACATTTACCAATACTGAAAGACGTATTCAAAAGTTCAATAAAGCCGTTGAACCACCGGGAGAAGCCAGACCTGACTGGGAGATAATTTGTGATCTTTCCCGCCGCCTCGGTTATGAGATGGAATATGATTCACCGGCGGAGATAATGGCTGAGATAGCCGGTGTGACTCCCATATATGGTGGAATATATTATGATAGACTGGGCAAAACTGGACTGCAGTGGCCCTGTACGGACCGTGATGACCCCGGAACTAAATATCTTCATAAGGGAGAATTTGCCCGGGGACTGGGTCGTTTCCACCCTGTAAGTTATATACCACCTGCTGAAGAACCTGATGAAGAATATGACATGGTAATGATGACCGGAAGGATGTTATATCATTTCCACACAGGTACCATGACCCGGAATTCTGGCCCACTTGACCGTCATGAAAAAGATGCCTATGTAGAAATAAATAAAAAAGATGCCCGCAAATTAAAAGTTGAAGAGGGAGATAGAGTAAGAGTTACTTCCCGGCGGGGTGTAGTTGAAACAAATGCACGTATTGGCGAGAGAGTCCAGCCCGGACAGATATTTATGCCCTTCCATTATGCCGAAAGTCCTGCCAACCGTCTGACTAATACTGTACTTGATGAAGAGGCCAGGATACCTGAGCTTAAAGTAACAGCAGTTAAGGTTGAAAAGGTTTAGGAGGAATAAGATAATGAATGCCATACTTCTGGCCGGTGGTGACAGCAGTCGCTATGGAAGCAACAAGGCCTTTATAGAATGGCAGGGTGAATATTTAATAGAATATCTCATAAGTGAACTGGACAAATTTTTTAATGAGGTATATGTGGTGGTAGATGATAAAAACAATTTTAAGTTTATTAAAAAGGGGATAATAGTTGAGGATTTAATTCCCGGTCAGGGTCCCCTGGCCGGGCTTTATACCGGGTTGAAATATAGTTCAGCCCGGTTTAATTATTTGACTGCCTGTGATATGCCATGTCTGGTTTCTTCCTATATCAAATATCTAAAGGAACATAAAAGGAATTATCGGGTTCTTGTCAGTAGTTATAAAGGTTTTCTGGAACCATTTGCTGCGGTTTATAGCCGGGAATGTATACCTTTGCTGGAGAAATCTTTTGCTGTAAATAATTTAAAGATAACCGCTTTTTATCCTGATGATAAAACTGTGATAATACCTGAAAAAAAGTTAAGAAAACTGGCAAGTCCGCAAAAAATTTTTTTTAATATAAATTATAAATCAGATTTAAATGAAATAAAATGCAAAAAAAACAGGAGGAATTAGACAGGAAATTTCGATATTATCCTGGCGTAATATAATGATCCTCATCACATCTGTGGTTCGACCATATAATAATTTGGAGGAAAAAATATGGGAGCAATTTTAAAGGTAAAAACAGAAAATATAAGAAAAAATGCAGAAAGCATTCTTGAAGTCTGCCGGAGTAATGGCATAGAGATTGCCGGGGTTATAAAGGGCTGCAATGCCTATCCACCGGTTATAAAAACTTTATATAATGCGGGGTGTAGGTGGATAGCTGATTCCCGGGTTGAGCGTTTAGCGAAAATTAAAAAGAAGTTTCCCTCAATTCCTTTGCTGTTGCTCAGACTGCCTTCACCGTCTCAGGCCGAACAGGTTGTGAGTACAGCAGATTATAGTTTGAACTCAGAACTGAAAACTTTAAAAATCTTGAATAGGGCAGCAAGAAATAAGGATCTTGTCCATAAGATAATACTTATGGTAGAGCTTGGTGACCTCAGGGAAGGGATTTATCCTGCTGACAGAACAGTACTAATAGCAGATGAAGTGGAAAAGATGAAAAATATTCATCTTGCCGGAATTGGAACCAATCTCAGCTGTTATGGTGGAATTGTGCCTGATGAAAAAAACATGGACAGATTGCTTGGTCTGGCTTTAAAGATAGAAAAGAGTATAGGTCGTAAACTCGAGATAATTTCCGGGGGAGCTACAACTACTCTTCCTCTTTTGCTTTCAGGTAAATTGCCGGATAAAATCAATCATCTACGCCTGGGTGAGGCTATATTGCTTAATAGAGATCTGCCCCATATCTGGAATGTCAATATTGAAGGGACAACAAATCAGACTTTTATTCTGGAGACCGAATTGATTGAGGTTAAGGAAAAACCTTCCAAACCTGTCGGAAAAAAATTTGTTGATGCTTTCGGGGAGAGGCCAGAATTTGAAGATAGAGGTGAACATAAAAGAGGTATAGCTGCAATTGGCAGGGCTGATATTGTCCTGCCCGGGCAGTTGATCCCACGTGAGGAAGGGATGAAGGTACTGGGAGCCAGTAGTGATCATTTGATACTTGATATAGAGGATTGTGATAGAGATCTGCAGACAGGAGATAGGGTTCAATTTGAGATGTTTTATGGTCCTTTACTCCATCTCTGTGAATCCAGCTGGGTGAAAAAAAAGGTAATAGATTGAATAACAATAAATTGAAAAGACCCTATCCTTTATGAGGACAGGGCCTTTTTTGTTTAAAAATCTTTAATAAGTTCAATACCGTCAGTATTGTTATCCTGATTACCGCTGTAAAGTTTTTCCCCGGGACTATTCCAGTGTTCATGTACTCCCAGACTCTCAAGATTTTGGCCATCACCTTCAGGATCATAATCTGTGGTATCATTTTTGTCGGCAAGTGCTGCTTCATGAAGATAATTTTCTGAATACTGTAAAAGGTCAGTTTCAGTATTTAAAAAGTCAAAACCTACCGAATCTATGGCTACTCCATCCTGTGAAATAAATAGACTTGAGGTCCAGTCATCATTGAAGGGTTGCATCTGCCAGCGGTCAGGCCTGACAGTTTGTTGATTCATCCCGCCATAGAGAGCATCAATTACATAAAGAAGAGTTTTTCCTCCAAGTTCTTTGTGCCCCATCAGGCTTACTAAAGGGTTGGGGCTGCCCATTTCCCGGGAACGGGCGTTTATCCCATCATGCAGATGGGAGGGAGTCCAGTTTTTGGAACGATTATTATATATTGATCCAAAATGATTTTTAGCAGTCAGGGTGACCCCTGCCAGGCTGTGCTTTTTGAGACTGGCAAGATTTATTAAATATTCAGCTTCCACCACGGATCGGGGTAAATTATCTGTTGTTTTTCGATCTGGATAATGTATTTCTACATTGTTATCAACTTCTGCTTTTTTTCTTCCCCTGCTTCCACTATTATCCACAAATGTAATTTCAGGATATTTTTCTTTAATGGGATTATATATCTTGTCGGCAATAGGCCTTGATGCATCATAAAGTACTATATCACCGGCATTAACTTTACCTTTTTCGATTAGACTTGAGACAATTACTTCAGTTGTAATAGGTGAGAGATCAACCTCATTATCATTGTCACTATAAGACTTGTGGGTGTTTAGGTTTAATTTTATTACTACTTTTTCACCTGAGCGATAATCTCTATCTAAATTTCTTTTTTCTTTATTAAAATGATGAAAAAGTTTTTCCCAGGCCTTTTGGGGATTGTCGGTTCCTGCCAGCCGGGATAGAGATGAGGACCACATTTCTGACACCACTTCACCGTCAGTATATTTTGTATCCCACCAGTAATTACTTTCTCCATCCCAGCTGGTAGCTTCGGGGTTATAATTCCAGACAACACGGCCAGGATTTATTCCCTTTGCTCTGCCGATGGGGCCCTCCTGACGGGCGGTGGCAGATTCTTCACTGTTTACAGCCAGAAAAATACCACCACTAATGAGTGAAAGCAAAAGAAATGTTGCAAGAACTTTATAACGGGCCTTCCTGAAATATTCAAGGGATTTCTTTAAGGAAAAAGTAAACCCAAAAACAGCTGTAAACCATGAGATAAAACCAACTGCCAGTGGAAATGCTGCCCGTTGGCAGGGATAACGGAATCGGCTTGGTTTGGGTATCACCCTGATTATAAACCAGAGAAAAGCAAAGAATCCAATTACAGGCATCCACCATTTATTCCAATCTTTCCCTTCAGCTTTTGTTTCACCATTTTTATTTTTTGCAATCCAGGTTGTAATTCTGGAGAAAAAATGCATAAGATCACCTCTTTTATATATTATACCATGAATTAAGAATTTTTTTAATTTTTTATCTAAAAAAGCCAATTCATCACTACCAAAATCATAGATTTTCATCAAAGATACTGGCTATGTTTTGGATGGTGTTTGCTTGATTGTTTTAAAGAAAAAATTATTAACCTGTCCACTCGGTAGTTACTACTTTAAAGTATTCAGGTTTTAAAAAAGGAATTTGATTGTTTATCTATAACTAAATAATATAAGATTTTAAAAAGAGGAATTTAAATATTTATCTATAATTAAATAATACAAGATATAATAACATAAGATGGAAACAATGATAAAAT
>CAZSTU010000015.1:0-11616 GCA_964609745.1 uncultured Halanaerobiaceae bacterium | reverse complement strand
TAAAATTAAGGTAAGTCGCTCATATATAACATATATAAGGAAATATTGAATTTTATTGAAAAATTCATTCTGTGACTGGAGGTGATAAATGAGAGAAAATACCGGTGAAAAGAGCTAATAGCTGGTGAGTACCTGGCAGACAGTATTTTTATAATAATTTAAAAAACAACTTGCACAGGGGTGAAAAATAATATGGATCACTATGGTATATTATCTTTAGTTCCTCCACTTCTGGCTATCTTACTTGCCTGGTGGAGCAAAGAGGTTCTCCTGTCTCTATTTGTTGGTGTTTTTTCTGGAGCTTTAATATTAAATGGCTATAATCCTATTGTTGGTTTTGTGCGTACCCTTGATAATTATATTTTAACATCACTGGCCGATGAATGGAATGCAGGAATATTGATTTTTACTATTACCATGGGTGGTATGGTTGGTATCATCAGTAAAGCAGGTGGGGCCAAATCAATAGGAGAGTATATCGCCAAAAAAGCCAGGACTGCAAAAACAACTCAGTTTTCTGTTTGGCTTCTCGGGATTGGGATCTTTTTTGATGACTATGCCAACACTCTTATTGTAGGAAATACTATGCGTCCTATTACTGATAGACAGAGAATTTCCCGGGAAAAACTAGCTTATATTACCGATACCACAGCAGCAGCCATGGCCAGTATTACTCCGATCTCTACCTGGATAGCCTATGAGGTAGGTATGATTAAGGATGCCTTTGACGCGATAGAAATGGAGGCCAGTGCCTATACAGCATTTGTCCAGACCATACCCTACCGGTTTTACAGTTTATTTGCCCTAATTCTGGTTCCAATAATTATCTTTACCAGAAATGATTTTGGTCCCATGTTTGATGCCGAAACCAGGGCCCGTAAAACCGGCAAGGTTTTGAGAGATGGAGCAACTCCAATGGCTTCCAAAGAGTTAACCGATATGGATGGTCCGGAAGGAAAAAATATGAGCTGGAAACAGGCCTTTCTTCCGATTATTGTTACAGTAGCCGTAACAATCTTTGGTCTCTGGTATAATGGCGGTGGCCCAACTGCCGACCGGGTTATTGATGCCTTTGGTAACGCTGACTCCAGTGTTGTTTTAATCTGGGCTGCTTTTTCCGGTAGTATTACCGCAGCATTACTGGCCTGGGGCGGCCAAGTTCTCCCCATTAGTGATGTTGTTGAGGGCTGGGTTGATGGTTCAAAATCAATGATTATTGCCTGTTTTATCCTGATTCTGGCCTGGTCAATAGGAGCTATTACTGAAGAACTGGGTACGGCTGAGTTTGTTGTAGGAATTGCAGAGGGTAATATTACACCATTTATTATTCCCAGTGTTGTTTTTGTTATCGGATCTTTTATAGCATTTACCACCGGTAGTTCCTGGGGTACAGTGGCCATCTTAATGCCTCTGGCTGTTCCTTTAGCCAATTCTCTTGGTGCCCCTTTACTGCCCGCTATTGCAGCTGTCTTAACCGGCGGAGTCTGGGGTGATCACTGTTCACCCATCTCTGATACGACCATTATGTCTTCTACTGCGGCCGGTTCAGACCACATTGACCATGTGAAAACTCAGATACCCTATGCCTTTGTAGGGGCAGCAGCCGCGATTATCTTTGGATTTATCCCGGCCGGTTTTGGGGTTTCTCCCTATATTTCTCTGACCCTGGGTATTATAGCAATGTACTTATTTATTAAGTACATGGGACGGACTGTAGAAGAACACATGGAAGATATTGACATGAAAGATTTGAATATGACATAAAATATCGAAAATATAATAGTTTAAAGCAAGGGAGGGCTTGCCCTCCCTTTTTTTATTTGTCCCCCTTTTTATACTATTGATAATATATGGCAGTAAAAAAAAGAAGGATTTAATAATTATTTGTCTAAATTTTAAATAGAGCAAGATCAATGAGGTGTATACCATGAGACTATCAGCAGGGGATATAGCAGTAATTGCTCTGACTGCTGCTTTAATGGTCGTTATCGGCTATATACTTTTTCTTTTATCAGCAGTCTTATTTTTGCCAGGGGCCAAATTTATCATCATGGCTGCTTTTTTAAGTTTTATGATTTCCATTGTAGTCATGAAGGTCAGGAAAAGGGGAACAATCTTTATTTTTAGCCTGGTTTTCGGAGGGCTTATGGGGATGATCACGGTGGTCATGACCCTGGCAATAGCCTTATCCGGGCTATTAACTGAATTAACCGCTTTAATTGTACCGGGGGCTTACTGGCAGAAAAAAAAGGTAATTATTGTCTCCTCATTTTTCCCCTTTTATAGTTTTATAATAGCATTATTTGCCACAAATTATTTAACAGGCAGTAAACTTTTTGCAGTTGGAGGAGTAATTCCCTTTTTAATTGTTGCTGTAATAAATTATGGGCTGGGTTTTCTGCGAGCTAAGGCAGCTGAACATATAATGTATAAAAGATTGAAAAAGGTAAAAATAGGAGGAGAGTCTAATGAAAAATTATGAGAAATATATTGATAGTGCCATAGATAGAGGAGCAGAAGATGCCTGGATAATTTCTGCAAATACAATTGAAGTTGCTAACTGGGTTAGGTGGAAATGTCGTTATGGTTGTTACCGTTATGGTGAAAATCTGGCCTGTCCACCAAACACACCCTGGCCTTTTGAAACTGAAGAATTAATAAATGAATATGATAGGGTACTTTTGATAATGAGTCATGATAATTCCTCAATGCAGGATATTGTTGTTGATCTTGAATATCAAATATTTCTTGATGGTTATCACAAGGCTTTTGGCCTTGCCTGTGGTCCCTGTGAAAGATGTGAAGAATGTGGCCCGGAGTGTCCGGAACCTGAGAGAGTTAGACCTTCACTGGAGGCAAGTGGTATAGATGTTTACACTACAGTCCGCAATAATGGACGTGAAATTGAAGTACTAAAAAGTGAAGAAGAAAGACCTGACTATTATGCCATGGTATTAATAGAATAGATATGGAGGTTAGGAGTTATGAAGAAGATATTTGTTATCATTTTAGCCATTATTATAATTGGGACAGGTATTATATTTACTTACCGTAGTGGTTTATTCAGCCAACAGGAGAGTGGGGATAAAGAAAAAGAGGTTATGCCTGTAGGTAAGACAATTGATAGAATAGAAGAAAAAGATGGGGTAGAAGTTTTTGCAGATCATGATTTAAGTGAGGTAAAAGAAGTAGTTTCTGAAGGAAAAGAGCTTAAAGTTTTAGATACCTATCTTGAGGGTTATTTTAAAGTTAGGATTAATTCAGATGAGGAAGGTTTTGTGGACAGCCGCTATTTAAAAACTGCCAATGTTGATATTCCTCTTGCTGATCCTGAAATACTGGAGGATATTGATAAAAAACTATTATTTATAGTTAGCCAGGAAAAACAGCAAATGTATGTCTATCAATTAAATGGTGATAATCCTGAAAAAGATTATGAATTAATTAAGACAGTAGATGTAAGTACAGGTAAAGAAGATGATCCTACTCCTAACGGCTATTTTACCATAAAAGAGTATAGAGGGCCCTGGTTTTACAACTCCAAATATGAAGTTGGTGCCAGATATTTTGTGACTTACAGAGATAGTTACCTCCTGCATAGTGTGGGCCATGATGAAAATGAAGAAGTAATTCCAGAAAAAAAAGAAGGACTGGGAGAGAAAAATACTCACGGCTGCATTGCTCTGCCCCTAAAAGAGGCCAAATTTGTGTATGAGGAGGCAGAGGAAGGTATGTTACTGGTGATAAACCACAGCCCCCTGACTCCTGAAGAAATATACCGCGGTCAATACCTGGAGTGATGACAATTAAAATAATATTGTAATTTTTTTCCGCTCACTGAGAGCGGTTTTTTTATTGAAAAATTTTAATTGAAAAAATAGGGATATTTATCCTGTAGTTTCATAAGAATATATTAAACAACAGGAAAGGGGCATCAGTATGAAAAAATTTATGGTTATCATCTTTACTTTGTCTTTAGTGTTGGGACTGGCCGCAGCAGTGGGGGCCGCAGATTATAAGATAGGTATTATGACAGGTACGGTTTCCCAGGGAGAAGAAGAGTTTATGGCGGCACAGGATATGATTGATAAGTATGGTGATGATGTAATAACCCACCGTACCTATCCTGACAAATTCATGGATGAACAGGAAACAACCATTACCCAGATTGTCAGTATGGCTTCAGATCCAGAAGTTAAAGTTATTGTCATCTGTCAGGCAGTACCGGGGACTTCTGCCGCCATTGAGAGGGTAAAAGAGTTTAGACCTGACATGTTTTTTATTGCAGGGGTACCACATGAGGATCCACTGATGATTGCAGATAAGGCAGATATTGTCCTGGAAACCGACAACTTAAAACGAGGAGAAACCATTGTGGAACTTGCTCACAAAATGGGAGCTGAAAAATTTCTGCATTATTCCTTCCCCCGTCACATGTCCTATGAACTGCTTTCCCGCCGGCGTGATATATTTAAGGAGACATGTGAGGAGTTAGGAATGGAATTTATAGAAGCTACTGCTCCCGACCCCACCGGAGATGCAGGTATTCCAGGGACACAGCAGTATATACTGGAAGATGTGCCCCGTCAGGTAGAAAAACACGGTAAAAATGTAGCCTTTTTCTCCACAAATTGTTCTATGCAGGAACCCTTAATCAGAAAAACACTAGATGAAGGAGCAATTTATCCCGAACAGTGTTGTCCCAGCCCCTATCATGCTATGCCGGGTGCTCTGGGTATAGAGATTCCCTCTGATAGGGCCGGAGATGTAGAATATCTACTGAATGAGATCAGGGAAAAGGTTGGCGAAAAGGATGGAAACGGCAGGGTTGCTACCTGGAAGGTGCCGGCAAATATGGCCATGGTAAGGTCAGCCACAGAATATGCTGTACGCTATGCAGAAGGTGAAGTTAATGGTTATGACTTTGATGTAATGTATGACGTATTAAAAGAAGTTGCCGGAAATGTTGAGTTAAATAAATACGAAGAAGCCGATAACTTCCTTATGTTTGTTGCTGAATCAGAAATTTTTTAATTAAATAAAAATATAAAGGGTATCAGACCCCGCCCCCTTCTTTGGGGCGGGGTACTTCTATCAAAATTCAAAGTAATAAAGAGAGGTGGAAATTAATTGAGTGAAAATCCCGTCCTCGAGATGAGAGGAATCAGAAAATCTTATTATGGAAATGAGGTTTTAAAGGGGATAGATATTGAAATAAATAGAGGGGAAATTCAGGCTGTTGTTGGAGAAAATGGTGCAGGCAAATCTACTCTAATGAATATACTGTTTGGTATGCCGGTTATCAAAAATACAGGTGGATATAAGGGGGAAATACTGCTTGATGGTGAAAAATTGAAAGCAAGTTCTCCCCGCGAAGCCATGAAGGCCGGAATAGGCATGGTTCATCAGGAATTTATGCTCTTACCCGGTTTTACAATAACAGAAAATATAAAATTAAATAGAGAGATTACAGGACCCAATATGATCAGCAAATTATTTGGAGAAAAACTGCAAAGTCTTGATTATCCTTCTATGAATGCCGATGCCCGCAAAGCCCTTGATAAATTGGGATTGGCAGTTGAAGAAACAAGCCTTATTTCGGGTTTGCCGGTTAGTTATATGCAGTTTGTGGAAATTGCCAGAGAAATTGACAAGGACAGAATGAAAGTGCTTGTATTTGATGAACCCACAGCTGCTCTGACAGAGGAAGATGCCGAAACACTGCTTGAGGTAATGGAAGGAATAGTAAAAGATGGAATTTCCATAATATTTATTTCACACCGTCTAAATGAAGTAATGAAAGCAGCAGATAAAATCACAGTAATAAGAGATGGCGAAATGGTCGGCAGTAAAAAGAGAAAGAATACATCAATTCCGGAACTTGCTGAACTAATGGTAGGGAGAGAGGTACAAAGGGTTAAAAAAGAAATTTCACCGGATGATTTGAAAAAGAAACCGGCGATAATGAAAATAAATAATTTGCGGGTAGAAATGCCCGGGGAGGAAGTTAAGGGCTTTAATTTAACCATTAAAGAAGGGGAAATTCTGGGGATTGGAGGTCTGGCCGGACACGGGAAAATAGGTGTTGCCAATGGAATTATGGGCCTGTATGAGTCATCAGGAGAGGTCTACTTTAAGGGAAATAAAATAACTCTAAATAGGCCAACAAAATCTTTGAAAAACGGGCTTGCATTTGTATCTGAAGACAGGCGGGGAGTTGGTCTGCTTATGAATGAGTCCATTGAAAGGAATATCGGCTTAACTGCCATGCAGATACAGGAAAAATTTTTAAAAGAACCGGGAGGATTTAAATTCATAAAACTGGAAGATAGAGAAAGTTTAAGGGAACATGCAAAAAAATTAATAGATGAACTGGATATACGCTGTACCGGTCCTGAACAGGTTGTACAGCATTTGAGTGGGGGTAACCAGCAGAAAGTCTGTATTGCCCGGGCCATCACTCTTGAACCTGATTTACTCTTTGTTTCTGAGCCGACCAGAGGGATTGATGTAGGAGCTAAAAAAATAGTGCTGGATCTTCTGGTAAAACTTAATCAAAAAGAGGGAATGACTATTGTTATAACTTCCAGTGAACTGGCTGAATTAAAGATGATTTCTGATAGAATAGCCATCACCTATGACGGCAAACTGGCCGGTATCCTCAATCCAGATAGCTCTGATGTTGACTTCGGGCTTCTAATGGCTGGAGAACTTGCAAATAAGGGGGTATACTAAATGAAAGAATACGTATTGGATCTGTGCAATAATATAGGTTATCCCCGGCTTATTATCGGTTTATTTCTATTTGTTCTATTAATTATGGCTCTAATGTTGAATATGCATATGCCGGAAATATACAGTAATATTTTGATCAGAACGGCCATGAATGGAATACTGGTTTTAGCCATGGTACCGTCAATACAGGCCGGGCTCGGCCCCAACTTTGCCCTGCCCATAGGGATAGTATGTGGACTGGTGGGAGCTGTAATCAGTATAGAAACCGGACAGACCGGTTATATAGGTTTTTTTAATGCCCTTTTTATAGCCATTCCCCTTTCCATAATTGCCGGTATTGCTTATGGTTTGCTCTTGAATAAAGTTAAAGGTCAGGAAATGACAGTCGGCACATATGCTGGATTTTCCATTGCGTCCGGTATGTGTATTTTTTGGCTTCTGGCCCCACTTTACAGTCCCAAAATGATCTGGCCCTATGGTGGTTCCGGTCTCAGGGTTACCATTACATTAGATGGGATTTTTGACAAAGTATTAAATAATTTTCTTTCTTTCAAGATATTTGGAATCTGGATTCCCACAGGTTTGATTTTATTCTGGATTATCTGTAGTTTGATTATCAAAATATTTTTCAGAACGAAGACGGGTCTTGCCGTTCAGGCTGCAGGCAGCAATCCGGGTTTTGCCCGTTCCTCGGGTATAAATGTTGATATTACAAGAATTATTGGTAATACCATTTCAACCATGCTGGGAGCAATAGGTATACTTGTTTATGCCCAGAGTTACGGGTTTTTGCAGTTATATACAGCACCATTGTATATGGCTTTTCCAGCAGTGGCAGCAATTTTAATTGGAGGGGCTTCAATAAATAAAGCAACAATTATTCATGTATTTATAGGGACATTTCTCTTTCAATCACTACTGGTGGTTGCCCTGCCCGTAACCAACCTCCTTATTGAGGGAAATATAGCTGAAATAGCCAGAATAGTTATCAGTAATGGAATGATCCTGTATGCTCTGACAAGAACAGCGGGGGGTGAGTAAATTATGAAGGAAGAAATAAAACTTGAAGGTGAACATAAAATCGAAGAAAAAAGTTCTGAACCTTTTTTAATCAAAACTAAAAAGACAATCCGTAAAAATATAGTTCCACTGCTTTTTACAATTACCTGTTTACTGGGGGTTAAGGCAGCAAATATTCCAGTATTTTTCTTATTAAATTCAATATTTACCAGGATTTTTAGGAATTCTTTTATGGTGTTATCTCTTATCATACCGGTTATGGCCGGTATGGGTCTCAATTTTGGTATAGTTTTGGGAGCAATGGCCGGACAGATGGCTTTAATAGCAGTTACTCACTGGGAGATTACAGGGGGAATGGGACTTTTTGTTGCCTTCTTAATTACTACCCCTATAGCTCTTCTTTTTGGCTGGCTGGCAGGTATTATTCTCAACAGGGCCAGGGGTAGAGAGATGATAACCAGTTTGATTCTCGGATTTTTTGCCAATGGTCTTTATCAGCTCTTTTTTCTGTACTTTATGGGAACAATAATCCCCATAAAAAATAAAGTATTAATGCTTTCCAATGGAGTGGGTATACGAAATACTGTTGATCTTAAAGCAGTAAAATATTCACTGGACAGGGCTTTTACAGGCATCGTTAGTTTCAATGCCTGGCTTAAAAGTGGAGCTGCCCTGATATTTGAAGACGTAACTTTTATGCCCTATATACCCCTGGCAACCATGTTGGTCATAATATTGCTTTGTGTGGGCCTTAAGTTTTTTACTAAAACCAAAATAGGTCAGGAGTTTCGTAGTGTGGGTCAGGATAATCATATTTCTGAGATAATGGGAATAAATGTGGAGAAAACCCGTATTCTATCAGTGGTTATATCTACAGTTCTGGCAGGATGGGCTCAGCTTATTTTTCTGCAGAATATAGGTACCCTGAATACCTATGGCAGTCACGTACAGGTCGGCCTTTTTGCTGTAGCTGCCCTCTTAATTGGTGGGGCCAGTGTCACTAAAGCTACTATCGGGCAGGCCCTGCTGGGAACGGTACTTTTTCATACTTTATTTATAATTTCGCCTCTGGCAGGTCAGGCCCTGCTGGGAGATCCCCAGGTTGGTGAATACTTTAGAGTATTTGTGGCCTATGGTGTGATTGGCGTGGCACTGGGACTCCATGCCTGGCAGAAACATCAGGAAATCAAAGATAAATTAAAAGCAGGATAGTAAAAAATAGAGCCCCTGCAGGGGCTCTATTTATACATATGTTCGCTAAAAAGGCATAAAAAATCATTATTGGTTAACAGTTTTCTCCAGATGATAAATTCTTTGTTCATTATTTATTAGTTTATGTTTGATGAAATCAAGATCAACCTTCATTTTATTGAAATAATCAAGAGTTTCAGTCTTAAATTCCGTTAAATCAGCTGTTTGTTCAAAAATTGTATCAACCCGTCCTGTAATATGTTCTAATTTTTCGCTATTGTCAGTGACCTGTTCAGAGAGGTGACCAAGTTTACTGGTATTATCAGCAACCTGTTCAGAGAGTTGATCAAGTTTACCGGTATTATCAGCAACCTGTTCAGATAACTGACTAAGCTTTTCAGTATTTTTTGTAATTTGTTCTGTATTTGCTTTAACCTGTACTTCCAGTGATGAAAGTCTTTGATCAAAAGTGTCAAATTTGTTTTCCAGGCTTTGCAGGCGGTTGTTGGTCATTGTGAGCTGATCCAGTATTTTAAGTAATGTTTCTTCCACATCTTTCACCACCTTTCTCAAGGATAATATAATTATATAAAAAAAACTGAGAACAGTCAAAAAAATATTCAGTAAATTTTACTGTTATTTTTGACAAAAAGACGGTAAGATGTGGTATAATACAGACAAACTTTCAATATTATGTACAAAAATGCCAGGAGGGCAGCACTGGTTATGCCGGTTATGGCTCCCCTGTCTGATCTAGTTGGGGTCAGCAGACAGACAGCTGTACTGGCTTATCAGCTTGGTGATGGCTTTACAAATATGATTGTACCTACATCTGCATCTTTGATGGGAGTACTTGGGGTTGCCCATATTGACTGGGCTAAATGGGCCAAATGGCAGTTTAAGTTTCAGGTGCTATTGTTTGTACTGGGCTCTATCTTTGTCTTTCTTGCTTCTGCTTTAGTTTTTTAAAATAGAAAGGGGTAAAACAAATGCTGAAAATAATCAAAGGTGGTGAGATCTTTGCTCCTGCCTATTGTGGGGAAAAAGATATACTATTAGGTGGGGGGCAGATCTGTCAGATAGAAGATAAAATAAATCCCGGTGATGATCTTTCATATGAAATTATCGATGCCTCAGAAAACTATATTTTACCTGGTTTTATTGACAATCATGTTCATATAACAGGTGGAGGGGGGGAAGGTGGGTTTAAGACCAGAACTCCTGCCATCAGTTTAAGTGATATTACCAGGGGAGGAGTTACCACTGTAATCGGTTGCCTGGGTACAGATGGAACAACCCGCAGTATGGCTGATCTCCTTGGCAGGGCCCGGGGTCTGGAGGAAGAAGGTATAACGGCCTATATTTATACAGGCTCCTATCAATATCCGGTGAGAACACTTACAGGAGATATACAGGATGATATTGTGCTGATAGATAAAATTATTGGTGTAGGTGAACTGGCCCTTGCTGACCACCGCTCCTCACAACCGACATTAAAAGAGCTAAGCAAAGCTGCTTCTGCAGCCAGGGTTGGTGGGATTCTCTCCGGCAAGGCCGGAATTGTTAACATTCACATGGGAGATGGTGAAAGAAATCTGGAAATACTGGAAGAAATAGCAGATAAGACGGAGATTCCTCTACAACAATTTTTGCCCACACATCTTAATCGCAATTCAGATATTTTCAAAAATGCTATTGAATATGGTAATAAAGGCGGTCTGATAGATTTAACTACCAGTACGACCAGCAGATTTATTAAAGAAGGAGAGAGAAAGTGCAGTCATGCTCTTAAAATTTTACTTGATGAAGGAGTAGCACTGGAAAATATAACTTTCAGCTCAGATGGTCAGGGTAGTCTGCCTGATTTTGATGACGATGGTAATTTTAAAGGACTGCAGGTCGGCAGAGTCACTTCCCTGTATAGAGAGGTGCGTGATGCTGTGCTTAAAGAAGCTTTGCCGCTGGAGAAGGCAGTAAGTGTCATAACCTCCAATCCTGCCCGCAGTCTTGAGCTAAACAAAAAGGGCAGGGTCAAGGCCGGCTATGATGCTGACCTTGTTTTGGTTAAAAAAGATGACCTTAGAATAGATACGGTTATAGCCAGGGGCAAAAAGATGCTTGCCGGTGGAGAAGTTGTGGAAAAGGGGACATTTGAATAAATAGATATAAAATTGCCCTCTGTTATTAGTTTTGTTAAAATTAATAGCAGAGGGTTAGATTTTTTTATTAATAATATTAATAGAGGAGAGTTAAAATGAGCAATATGGCTAAAAAGATTTATTATAATGCTAAGATATATACTTCAGAATCAGAAAATTCTTTTGCTAATATGATGATTATTGATGGAGAGAAAATTAATTGGATTGGTCAAAAAGAGAATTATGAAGAAAAAAAATTAAAAAATGATGAATATGAAGAAATTGATTTGGAAGGAAAAAATGTCATACCTGCTTTTATTGATCCTCATATGCATGCTATTTATCTTGCAAGAGATGCCAGCAAAATAGCCTGTATTCCGCCCAATGTAAAGTCTATTAAAGATCTGCAGGAAAGAATAAAAGAAAAGAAAAAAGAATTAAATAAAGGAGAATGGATAGAAGGTTGGGGGTATGATGAAGGAAAGTTAAAAGAAGGTAGAAGTCCTAACCGTTATGATTTAGATGAAGTTGC